>JAKSOX010000017.1 GCA_024405335.1 Kiritimatiellia bacterium | reverse complement strand
GGTTAAATGGTTAAATCGCCCTTCGGGCTTTAAATTTAAAGGCGAAGCCGATTTACCCATTTAAAGGCGAAGCCGATTTACCCATTTAAAGCGAAGCCGATTTACCCATTTAAAGCGAAGCGATTTAAAACGAAAGGCAGAAAAGCATCATGGCAAAGCAGATCAAGTTCGACGCGGATGCGCGTCAGAAAATCCTCGCGGGCATCGAGAAGCTCAGCGCCGCGGTCACGTCCACCCTCGGCCCGTCCGGCCGCAACGTGATTCTGGACAAGAAGTTCGGCTCCCCGCAGATCACCAAGGACGGCGTCACCGTCGCCAAGGAAATCGAGCTCGCCGATCCCTTCGAGAACATGGGCGCGCAGATGGTGAAGGAAGTCGCCTCCAAGACGAACGACGTCGCGGGCGACGGCACCACCACGGCGACGCTGCTCGCCGAGGCGATCTACCGCGAAGGCCTCAAGAACATCACGGCCGGCGCGAACCCGATGGCCCTCAAGGCCGGCATCGACAAGGCCACCGCGGCCGTCGTCGAAGGCATCGCCAAGCTCTCCAAGAAGGTGAAGAGCGCGGACGAAATCACGCAGGTCGCGACCCTTTCCGCCAACGGCGAAGAGGAAATCGGCAAGATCATCTCCGAGGCGATGGACAAGGTCGGCAAGGACGGCACGATCACGGTCGAAGAGGCGAAGACCCTCGAAACCACGCTCGACGTGGTCGAAGGCATGCAGTTCGACAAGGGCTACCTCTCCCCGTACTTCGTGACGGATCCGGAGGAGATGGAATGCGTCCTCGAGAACCCCTACCTCCTGCTCTTCGAGAAGAAGATTTCCAACCTCCAGGAGCTCCTGCCCGTGCTGCAGGCCGTGGCCAAGAGCGGCCGTCCGCTCATGATCATCGCCGAAGACGTCGAAGGCGAAGCGCTCGCGACGCTCGTGGTGAACAAGCTCCGCGGCTCGTTCCAGGTGTGCGCGGTGAAGGCGCCGGGTTTCGGCGACCGCCGCAAAGCCATCCTCGAGGACATCGCCGTTCTCACGGGCGGCCAGCTCATCTCGGAAGACCTCGGCATCAAGCTCGAGAACGTCGGCCTCGACATGCTCGGCCGCGCCAAGAAGGTCACGGTCGACAAGGACAACACCACGATCGTGGAAGGCCTCGGCAAGGCGGCGGACATCAAGGCCCGCGTGGACGTGATCAAGAAGCAGATCGAAGAGACCACCTCCGACTACGACCGCGAGAAGCTCCAGGAGCGCCTCGCGAAGCTTTCCGGCGGCGTTGCGATCATCAAGGTCGGCGCGCCCACGGAAGCGGCGATGAAGGAGAAGAAGGACCGCGTCGACGACGCGCTGCACGCGACGCGCGCGGCCGTCGAAGAGGGCATCGTCCCCGGCGGCGGCGTGGCGCTGCTGCGCTGCCAGAAGGCGATCGACGCCCTCAAGCTCGAAGGCGACGAAAAGGTGGGCGCGGCCATCATCGCGCGCGCCGTCGAAGCGCCGCTGCGCAAGCTCGTCGAGAACGCCGGCCAGGAAGCCGCGCTCGTGATCGCCAACGTCAAGAAGGCGACCGGCACGAACGGCTACAACGTCCGCACGGGCGACTACGTGGACATGCTCAAGGCGGGCGTCGTGGATCCGGCCAAGGTCACGCGCTCGGCGCTGCAGAACGCGGCGTCCATCGCGGGCCTCCTCCTCACCACGGACTGCATGGTCACCGACCTGCCCGAGAAGAAGGAATCCTGCGGCTGCGGCGGCCACGGCGCGCCCGGCGGCATGGACGGCATGATGTAAGCCGCGCGCTTGCATGAAACGAAAAGGAAGGAACCGCGGCGCGGTTCCTTCTTTTTTCTTCTCTTTTTCTTCGCGACGTGGTAAAATTCGCGGCTCAAACAACAACAAAGACAGGATGGGACACATGAGGAAATTGACGTTGGTGCTCGGCGCGTGCGCGCTGGCGTTTGCGGGATGCGACAAGAAGGCGGACGGCGAGGCCGCCGCGGCCAAGCCGCTGCGGATGATCACGGAGGCGACTTTCCCGCCCTACGAATTCCTCCGCGGGCAGGAAATCGTGGGCATCGACGTGGAAATCTGCCGCGCGGTCGCGCAGAAGCTCGGCCGTCCGTTCCAGGCCGAAACGGTCGACTTCGATTCCGTGATACCCGCCGTCATCAGCGGCAAGGCCGACGTCGGCGCGGCCGGCATCACGGTCACCGAGGACCGCAAGAAAAACGTCGACTTCTCGATTCCCTACGTCAAAACGGGCATCGTGGTGATCTACAAGAAGGACAATCCGTTCAAGGACGTCGCGCAGCTCAAGGACAAGCGGATCGGCGTGCAGGGCGGCACGACTTCCGAAAACTACGTGCTCGAGCAGCTCAAGAAGGAGCCGGAGCGCTCCAAGTCGCCGGCCGAGGCCGTCGCGGCGCTCAAGTCCGGCCGCGTCGATTTCGTGATTGCGGACGTCGACCCCGCCAAGAACTGCGTGAAAGGCGAGTCCGACCTCGCGCTTTCCGACTTCATCACGTCCGAGGAGTACGCGGTGGCCATCAAGAAAGGCCAGCCCGAGCTGCTCAAGACCATCGACGACACGATCGCCGAACTGAAGGCGAACGGCCAGCTCGAAAAGTGGGTCCAGCAGTTCACCGAAGAGAGCGACAAGCTGAAGGAAAAGTAAGCCCGTGCGCGCCATCACGATGAACAAGCCGCTTGTCGCCGTCCTCGCCGCCGCGTTCTCGCTCTGCCTTGCGCGGGGCGCGGACTCGCTGACGATGGCGACGGAGGCGACGTTTCCGCCGTACGAGTTTTTGCGCGGGCAGGAAGTCGTAGGCATCGACGTGGAGCTTTCCCGCGCGGTCGCGCAGAAGCTCGGGCGCGAATTCCGGGTCGAAAACATGGATTTCGATTCGGTCATTCCGGCCGTGGTTTCGGGCAAGGCGCAGCTTGCGGCCTCCGGCATCACGATCACCGAGGACCGCAAGAAAAACGTCGACTTTTCGATTCCGTACGTCAAGACGGGCATCGTGGTGGTCTACAGGAAGGCGAACCCGTACAAGGGCGCCGCCCAGCTCAAGGGCGAAAAGATCGGCGTCCAAAGCGGCACGACCTCCGAAAACTACGTGCTCGAGCAGCTCAAGCAGGAGCCGGAGCGCTTCAAAACGTCGGCCGAGGCGTGTGCCGCGATGCTCGCGGGGCGTTGCGCGTTCGTCATCGCGGACGTCGATCCAGCGAAGAACTGCGTCAAGGGCAACGACGATCTGGCGCTTTCCGATTTCATCTCCTCCGAGGAGTACGCCATCGCGGTGGCCAAGGGCCAGGCCGAGCTGCTCGCGGCGGTGAACGAGGTGATCGCGGCCGCCCGGGCGGACGGCCGCCTCGCGAAGTGGGCGGCGGACTACAAGGCCGAGAGCGACAAGCTGAAGGAGGGCGCGCCGGCCGTCGAGAAGCCCGCCGAGAAGGGCGCGATCGCGAAGTTCTGGGATGCGGTGTGCGACGATTTCTACCTGTGCTTCCTCAAGCCCAGCGCGGACGGCTCGGTGCGCGGCGCGTATCTGGTGCGCGGCCTCGGCGTCACGATCGAGGTCGCGTTCAGCGCCATCGTGCTCGGGCTGCTGGTCGGCTTCCTGGTCGCCGTGGTCCGTTCGAGCCACGACAAATACGGGTACTTCCCCGTTTTGAACGCGCTGTCGAAAACGTATCTCACGATCGTCCGCGGCACCCCGATGGTGGTGCAGCTGCTCATCACCTACTACATCATCCTCCGGTCCGTCGAGTCCAAGGAACTGATCGCGATTCTCGCGTTCGGCATCAATTCGGGCGCCTACCAGGCGGAAATCCTGCGCGCCGGCATCACCTCGATCGACCCCGGCCAGATGGAGGCCGGCCGCGCGCTGGGCCTCGGCTACTGGCAGACGATGCTGCGCATCATCCTGCCGCAGGCAGTGCGGAACGTGCTGCCCGCGCTCGGCAACGAGTTCATCGTGCTGATGAAGGACACGTCCATCGTGGGCTACATCGCGCTCATCGACCTCGCCAAAGGCGGCGACATCATCCGCTCGCAGACGTATTCCGTGTATCTGCCGTACCTCACGGTGGCGGCGGTGTACCTCGTGCTGGTGGTGACGTTCACCTGGCTGCTCGGAAAACTCGAGCGCTATCTGCGGAACACGGGCGCGGATCCCGTGCACAACGATTCGTGATCGAAGGGCAAACGCATTGCGGGGAAGGTTCGGGACATGGCTGAAACGCTGCTGAAAATCGAGGGGCTCAAGAAGAGCTTCGGCAAGTTGGAGGTCCTGAAGGGGCTTTCCACGGAAATCAAGAAGGGCGAGGTCGTCGTGATGATCGGCCCGTCCGGCGGCGGCAAATCGACGTTTTTGCGCTGCATGAACCTGCTGGAACAGCCAACCGAGGGGTCGATCGTCTTCGACGGCATCGACATCGTCGCGGCCGGCGAGGCGGACAAAAACCGCGTGCGCAGCGAAATGGGCATGGTGTTCCAGCACTTCAACCTCTTTCCGCACCTGACGATTCTGGACAACGTGACCATGGCTCCGCGGCTCGTGCGCGGCGTGCCGCGCGCCCAGGCGGAGAAGAAGGCGATGGAACTGCTCACGCGCGTGGGCCTCGCCGACAAGGCCAAGGCGTATCCGCAGCAGCTTTCCGGCGGGCAGAAGCAGCGCGTCGCGATCGTGCGGTCGCTGGCGATGGAGCCGAAGGTGATGCTCTTCGACGAGCCGACCTCGGCGCTCGACCCCGAGATGATCGGGGAAGTGCTGGACGTGATGAAGGCGCTCGCCAAAAACGGCATGACGATGGTGGTGGTGACCCACGAAATGCGCTTCGCGCGCGACGTGGCGAGCCGCGTGCTCTTTCTCGAAGGCGGGCGCATCGCCGAGGAGGGGACGCCGCAGGAAATCTTCGGCAATCCCAAGTGCGAACGCCTCAAGGAGTTCCTTTCCAAGGTCGAAATCGTCGGCGCGCGCGACGAGATGCTGGCGGACGGCGAGGTCGACGCCGCCGAGGCCAAGCGGATGCTCGACGCCATTTCGCGGTTTGGCGGAGGGTCGAGGGAGATGGCCGCCTTGCGGGTCGTGCTCGAAGGCGCGTTGGCCGACGGGAAGATTTCCAAAGAAGAGTCCGATGCAATCGCCATGTTTATGAGGAGCGTAAAATGAAAAAAATGCTGTTGATCGCCGCCGTGGCCGCGTCCGCGTTTCTCGCGCCGGCCGAAAACGTCACCGTGGGCGAGGGCGAAGACGCCGTCGTCTACAATCTCGCCGAAGTCGCCGAAAAGGACGGCGTCAAAGGCGCCAAGGACTACGTCGACGCCTACGCCGACAACGTCCAGAACGACAAGTCGTTCAAGGAACACGAGGCCGCCGCGCTCAAGACGGTGCGCACGGTCAATCCGTTCTTCGGCTCCTGGTGGGCGATCTTTCCGCCCCTGCTGGCGATCTTCCTCGCGCTCGTCACGAAGGAGGTGTACTCGTCGCTCTTCATCGGCATCGTTTCGGGCGGCGTCCTGTATTCGGCGAAGGCGGCCGGGTTCCTCGGCAAGTTCGAGGGATCCATCAACCACGTGATGAAGGACGGGTTCGTGACTTCCATCGCGGACGCCTACAACATCGGCATTCTCATCTTCCTGGTGCTGCTCGGCGCGCTGGTGGCGATGATGAACAAGACGGGCGCCTCGGCGGCGTTCGGCAAGTGGGCGCAGACGCACGTGAAAAGCCGCGTCGGCGCGCAGATCGCCACGATCGTGCTGGGCGTGCTCATTTTCGTGGACGACTACTTCAACTGCCTCACGGTGGGCAGCGTGATGCGTCCCGTCACGAACGCGAAGCGCGTTTCGCGCGCGAAGCTTTCCTACCTCATCGACTCCACGGCGGCGCCGATTTGCATCATCGCGCCGATTTCGTCGTGGGCGGCGGCCGTGGCCGGTTTCGCCAAAGGCGCCGGCGCCGAGAGCGGGTTCTCGCTGTTCATCAACGCGATTCCATTCAACTTCTACGCGATTCTCACGATCGTGACGATGTTTTTCGTGGCGATCGCGAGGTTCGACTTCGGCCCGATGCTCAAGCACGAAGAGGCAACGATCGCCGGCCTGCCGGATCTCGGCGCGCTGGAGGAGGCCACGGAGCAGCTCCGCTGCAACGCGCGCGGCCGCGTGTGCGACCTCGTCATTCCGGTGGTGTTCCTGGTGTTCGCCTGCATCGTGGGCATGATCTATTCCGGCGGCTTTTTCGGCGAGGACAACCCCGGATTCGTCAAGGCGTTCTCCGATTCCGACGCCTCGGTGGGCCTGGTGCTCGGCTCGATCGTGTCGCTCGTGTTCGCCGTGGTCTTCTACCTCTGCCGCCGCGTGATTTCCTTCCGCGACTGCATGGACGCCTTCCCTGAAGGGTTCAAGGCGATGGTGCCCGCGATCATGATCCTCTGCTGCGCGTGGACGCTCAAGGGCATGACCGATTCGCTCGGCGCGAAGGTGTTCATTTCCGACCTCATCAACGGCCCGGCCGCCGGCCTCAGGGCCTTCCTGCCCGCGATCATCTTCGTGATCGCCGTGGTGCTCGCGTTCTCCACCGGCACGAGCTGGGGCACGTTCGGCATCCTCATCCCGATCGTCCTCGCCGCCATCCCCGGCAGCGACATGACGATCATCGCCGTCTCCGCCTGCATGGCCGGCGCCGTGTGCGGCGACCACTGCTCGCCGATTTCCGACACCACGATCATGGCCTCCGCCGGCGCCCAGTGCAACCACGTGGTCCACGTGAGCACGCAGTTGCCGTACGCGCTCACTGTCGCGGCCGTGTCCTTCGTCGCCTACCTTGTGGCGCCGTTCGTGAAGTCGCCGTGGGTCGCGCTGCCGATCGCCGTCACGTTGATGCTCTTCACGCTGTTCGCGATGCAGGTTCTGTTCGGAAGGCGGATTTCCGACATGTCCGTGCCCGACGTCTTCGCGCGTCTTGCCGACACGGTTTCCAACCGCGCGCTCGCCGCGTCCGTCGCCCGCGTGTCCAAGCGCATGCTCTTCGACGGGAAAATCGACCTTCAGGAAGTCCGAGAACTCCAGGAAATGCTCAAGGGCGTGGACGGCCAGGAGGAATTCCTCGCGGTGCTCGAAGAGGTCGCGCGCGACGGCGTGATCACGCCCGAGGAATCGAGGCGCGTCGAAGCGTGCATGCGCGCGCTGGCTCCGAAACTTTCATGATTTCTGGACGGGGACGAGGGTCGTCCCCGATTTGGAAGCCAACGGGGGCGGCGACGTCCCCATTTCGCAAACAAAGGAACGGGGGCGTGTCGTCCCAAGAAGAAAAAGAAAGGAACCGAAACATGAACAGCAAAATCAGAAACAAGGTCGGATGGATGGCGGTTGGCGCAATGGCGGCCCTTGCGGGATGCGGTCCCGCGACGCCGGAGTTGCACGTCTACACCTGGAGCGACTACATCGCGCCGGAAGTCATCTCCAAATTCGAATCCAAGTTCAACTGCAAGGTCGTGGTGGACACGTTCGACTCCAATGAAGCGATGTACGCCAAACTGCAGGCCGGTTCCACGGGCTACGACGTTCTCATGCCCAGTTCCTACCAAATTCCCGTGATGGCCAAGAACAACATGATCGTTCCGCTGGACCACGCGAAACTCCCGAACGTCCGCAAGAATTTCTCCAAGGACTACGAGTCGTCCATTCTCGACCCGTCGTTCAAATACAACGTGCCCTACATGGTCACCTACACCGGCTTCGCCTACCGCAAGGACAAGGTCGGCGACGCGCCCGTGGACAGCTGGCGCGTCTTCGAGACGCCGGCGCTCAAGGGCCGCATGTCGCTGCTTTCCGACATGCGCGAAACGATCGGCGCGGCGCTCAAGTGCCTCGGCCATTCGCTCAACTCGACTTCCCAGAAGGAAATCGACGAGGCGGTGGCGCTGGTGCTGAAGTGGAAGGAAAACATCGCCAAGTTCGACAACGAACAGTACAAGACGGCCGTCGCCTCCGGCGAGTGGTTCGTCGGCCACGGATATTCCTCCGACTCCATGCAGATTCTGATGGACGACGAAAAGGGCGAAGTCGCCTTCTCGCTGCCGAAGGAGGGCTTCACCATCGCGTTCGACGAAATGGTGATCTCCTCCGACTCCAAGCAGGTCGATCTCGCGCACCAGTTCATCAACTTCGTGTACGAGCCCGAAATCGCCAAGGAGAACATGGAATACGTCTACGCGCCGATGCCGGTGCAGCCCGCGCTGGAAATCCTCGACCCCAAGCTCAAGGGCTACGTGTCGCAGGACGCCGAAACGCTCAAGCGCGGCGAAGTGCTGCAGGATTTCGACGACCAGCCCGAAGTGCGCCAGATGTACATCAACGCCTGGGACAAAATCAAGGCGGGCGAATGAAAAAGCCCCGCATCGGCATCATCGGTGCGGGAGGAATGGCCGACTACCACGTGCCCGGCTTCCAGAAGGCGGGCGCGGAGGTGGCGGCCGTGGCGGACGTCAAACTCGAGGCCGCGCTCGCGTGCGCCGAGAAGTTTGGCGTCCCGCGCGTTTATCCCGCCGTGGACGAAATGCTCCGCAAGGAGCGTTTGGACGCCGTGAGCGTCATCACGCCGAACAAGTTCCACAAGCCGCTCGTCCTTGAGGCGCTGGCGGCCGGATTGCACGTGTTCTGCGAAAAACCGCCGGCCCTGAACGCCCGCGAGGCGGCTCAGATGGCGGCGGCGGCGAAACGCGCCGGCAAGACGCTGCTTTTCGACTTCAACAACCGCGCGCGTCCGGAAGCCGTCGCCATGAAAAAGGCGATCGACAAGGGGCTGGTCGGCAAGATAAACTCCGCGCAGGCGCTGTGGATCCGCCGCACCGGCATTCCCGGTTTCGGCGGTTGGTTCACCACCAAGGCGCTTTCCGGCGGCGGCCCCGTGATCGACCTGCTGCACATGATCGACCTCGCGCTCCATTTCATGGACTACCCCGAGCCCGCGTGGGCGCTCGCGAACGTCTACGACGATTTCATGGGCGACCGGCGTTTCAAGGGGCCGTGGGGCATTCCGGACCGCAAGGACGGCGTTTGCGACGTGGAATCCGCCGCGCACGGACTTGTGACGTTCAAGAACGGCGCCACGCTGTTCCTGCGCACGTCGTGGGCGGAAATGAACAAGCGCGAAGAGGTGAGCGTGACCTTCCAGGGTTCCAAGGCCGGCGGCCTCGTGCGGCGGCTTTTCGGCGAGGACGGCCGCGACGAGACGGCCGAAGACGTCTGCGAACTCTATTTCCAGGACGGGAAGGGCGCCCGCGCCGACAAGGCGCTCGCCGTTCCCAAGGACGAGGCCATGGGCCGCATCCGCGCCGCGGAGAATTTCGTCAAGACGCTTCAGGGCCGCGAGAAACCGCTCAACGCGCCCGACGAAGCCGTCAAACTCATGAAAATAATCGACGCGGTCTACGCGTCCGCGCGCCGCCGGGCGCCGGTTCGCATCCGATAGCCGCCGTTTGCCGCCGTGGACACGCTGCTCGCCATTCGCGCCGTGGCCTGGAAGATCGCCGACCAGACGCTCGTCTTCGCCGATTGGGACGGTTTCCGGGAAATGGCGTTGCCCGGCGACCGTCCGGCGGGGTTTTTGCGCTGGTGCGCGCGGATGGCCGCGTCGCTCGGGCTGTTCGACGCCACGTGGTGGATTCCATACGTGCTCGGAGCGCTGGCGCTCGGCGCGTCCCTGCATTTCCTCGTTCCCCCGCGCGCTTCCCCCGCGGACGGATCCGCCGCGAAGGGGCGGCGTGCCGTCGTCCGGCTTTTCGGCTGGTGCGCGCTCGGTTTCGCCGTGGCGTTCCTTCCTTTGGCGCTGTGCGGGGATTTGATCTGGGACGAACGGGAAAAGCCGGCCGCGCTTTTCAATTTGTTCGGCATGGTCGTTTCCTGCGGGCTTTTCGCGGCGTTCCGTCCCCTGTGCAACCGGTTGCCGGGATTGCTGGCGAGTTGCGCGGCGTGCGCCGCGCTGGTCGTTCCCTTCGGATTGTACGCGCCGTTGGCGGGAATCGCCCTGGCCGTGCGCGCGGCGCGGCGGACTGCGCGTCCGGCCGGCCCGGCGGCGTTTTGCGGCGTCGCCGCAGCCGTGGCGCTGTCGCTGGCGGCGTTGCCCGCTTCGTGCGCGCTGGTCTACGACGATCTCGCGTGCAGCGTCGCCTTCCCGTACGCCATGGGCCTCCGCGTGCCGCGCGGCCCCGTGGGCGTGCTGCGCCACGCGCTGGAAATGGAGCGGCGCGTCCGCGCGCGCGACTGGCGCGGCGTGATGGATCTGGCGGACGCGTACCGCGCGGCGGGAAAGGACTTTCCGCTGCGGATGGAAATCGCGTTCCGGATTCTGGCGCAGTTCCATTTGCAGACGCTGCCCGACGACCTCTTCAGGCATCCGATCCGCACGGGCCATTTCAGCACGGACGCCAACCAGCAGGCCATGGACGGCTACCTGCTGCTGTTCGAGTACGGTTTGCTCCAACCCGCGCGGCGGAGCATCTACGAGCGCGTTTTTTCGTCCGGCTGGGAACCGGCGCACCATGCGTATCTGGGCGACGTCGCCCTGCTGCTCGGAGAACGGCTTCTCGCCTACCGCAACTACCGGCAGCTGCGGCGGTGTCCGTTCCGGCGCGCTTTCGCCGAGGCGCGGCTTGCGGCGATAACCGACCCGTCGCTCGTCCCGCGGGAGGAATTGGGCATGGTGGCGGCGGCGCATTCCGTGTGGCTCGAAATGGGCAAAGCCGTGGACGTGCCGTTTTTCGCCACGGGCGACCGCATCGAGCACATCACCTACAACTTCTTCCGCACGCTCCGCAAGGCGCCGGAGTTCATGGCGCGCATGCTCGTTTCCGTGCTGCTTCTGGACGGCGACGCGCCCGTGCTCGCGCAGAACGTCCCGTGGCTGGACCGCCTGGCGCCGCCGCCGAAACCCTGGCCGGAGCCGGTGCAGGAGGCGCTGCTGGCCCACGCCAGCACGCTCGACGACGCCCGACAGCGGGAGTTCCTCGCCCGGATGCGTCCGGATGCGTTTGCGCCCGGGGCGGCGAACCGCCTCGCCGCGTTCAAGCGCGTGTCGGGCGCGTTGACCGCCGCGTCGCCGCAAAAGGAAAAGGACCGCGTGCGCCGCGATTTCGGGGACACGTACTTTTTCTACGATTGCTGGGTGCGGCCGGGCACGCAGCGCATACAGTCGAACGGCGCCCCCGACCGCCTCGACGCGGAAGGGCGGTAGCGCTCCGCGTCCGCCGCAATCCGCCGTCTGTCGGCGGCGTCAATCATGAGTGATGGAGGCGGGCGAATTGCTTTTTTGCAGGGGGACTGTCGCTTGAACCAAGTTTGTTTTTGGAAGCCGCAGGCGGATGGAATGGTTTCGCGCTAAAATGCGTCACCCCCATTCCACCTTGCGGCGGCGTGCCGATTTTGGTACACTTCCATCCCGTTGACGGGAAAGACATTATTATTTGGTGGCGTGTACGAGGGGATGAAGCAATGGCGACAGACGTCAAAGAACTGATGGCGAAGGTGGGGAAGATCAGGATTCTCACCAACCGCCTCGTCGACGACCAGCTTTCCGGCGACTACCATTCCACGTTCAAAGGCCAGGGCGTGGAGTTCGACGAAGTGCGCCCCTACGTGGCCGGCGACGACGTGCGCTCCATCGACTGGAACGTCACCGCGCGCACGGGCGTGCCGTTCATCAAGCGGTTTTCGGAAGAGCGCGAGCTGACGGTGCTTTTCCTCGTGGACGTGTCCGGATCGCAGAGCTACGGATCCGTGCGGCGCTCCAAGATGGAACTCGCCGCCGAAGTGACGGCGCTCCTGGCGCTGACGGCGATCCGCAACCAGGACAAGATCGGACTGGTGCTTTTCTCCGACAGGATCGTCAAATACATTCCGCCGCGAAAAGGGCGGCAGCCCGTGATGCGCCTCGTGCGCGAAGTGCTCGCCGCCGAGGACGAAGCGACCGGCGGCACCGACGTCGCCGGCGCGATCCGTTTCCTGAACGGCGTCCAGAAGCGCAAGTGCGTGGTGTTCCTGGTGAGCGATTTCCAATGCGCCGCGGACGACTACCAAAAACTGCTGCGCGTGGCGTCGCGTCGGCACGACGTGGTGTGCGTGCCCGTGAGCGATCCCGCCGAAAGCGAACTGCCGGACGTGGGGCTCGCGGAGCTGGAGGATCCCGAAACCGGCGCGCTCGTGCTGGTGGACACGTCGTCGAAAAAGGTGCGAGCGCAATTCGCCGCCGTCGCCGAGGCCGAGCGCGAAAACCTCGCGAAGTTCTTCGCCAAAAGCGGCATCGACGTGGTGAACGTGTCCACCGACAAATCCTACGCCCACGAAATCCGCGCGCTTTTCCAGCGCCGCGCCCGCAAGCGCTGATTCCGCCTCAAGTCGGCTCGTCGCCCCCATGAATCGACCGCATTCCCGTCTTGTCCGCACGGGAGGCGTGTGGTAAAATGCGGGGCATGAAACGCATTCTTGTCGAACGTCTGATTCCGATTTTCTTTTTCGCCGCCGCGATTGCGGCGCCTTCGTCCGCTCCGGGCGGCGATTCGCTTGAGGACGGCTTCGCCGCCCCTCCGGCCGCCGCCAAACCCCGCACGTGGTGGCACTGGATGAACGGCAACGTTTCGAAGGCCGGCATCACCGCCGACCTGGAGGCGATGGCCAAGGCCGGCCTCGGCGGTGCGCATCTCTTCGACGTGGGCTGCAACATCCCGCCCGGCGACGTGAAGTTCAACACGCCGAGCTGGGACGAGCACGTCGACTGGGCGGCCCGCGAGGCGGAGCGGCTCGGGCTTGAGCTGACGCTCGTCAACTGTTCTGGTTGGGCCAACGCCGGCGGACCGTGGATCACGCCGTCAAACTCGATGTTCTTCGTCCGCCATGCGGAAACGGCGGTGAAGGGCGGCACGACGTTTCGCGGCGCGTTGCCGCGCCCGAAGGACGACCATGGCTTCTACCGCGACGTCGCGGTGCTCGCGTTTCCGCGTCCGGCCTGCGAGCGCGAACCCGCCGGCGGTTTCCGCGTCGCGTCGCCGTCGCCGTGGGTGCGCGTAGTCTCGGCGGACGAACCGTTCGCGCTCGGCGGGTTCACCTTTTCCGCGACCTACGGCTGGGGTTGGAACGTCACCGCTAAAGTGCGCGTCGAGACGTCGGACGACGGCCGCGCGTGGCGCGAGACCGAGGCGTTCGACATGTGGTTGTCGAGCTGCGGACGGAGCGACTGCAACGGCGGGCAGGAACGCTACGTCGCCTTCACGAAGCCCGTGCGGACGCGGCAGGTGCGCATCACGATCGCGCCCGAGGACAAGACCTTCGCTTACAAGACGTTCCGTCCCGAATCGCGGCGGGGCCTGCCCGATCTCAACGCGCGGACGTTCCGCAGCCATGACGTCACCGCGCCGTGCACGCACGTGTTCGGCGCGGACGGCGTGGTCGATCCGGCGCGGATCGTCGACCTCACGGACCGGCTCGGGGCGGACGGCACGCTCGACTGGACGGCGCCGGCTGGCGACGACTGGGTCGTCCTGCGCGTCGGCTATGCGTCCAACGGCGCCAGCGTGGCTCCCGCTTCGTCCTTCGGCGGCGGACTCGAGGTCGACAAGCTCGACGCGGCGGCGGTGGGGCTTCACTTCGATTCCTATGCGGGACGCCTCGCGAAGGGCCGCAAGGCCGTCAAGTCGGTGCTCTGCGACAGCTGGGAGGTCGGCACGCAGAACTGGACGCACGGCCTCGAAAAGACCTTCGCGCGGCGCAAGGGCTATTCGTTCGTGCCGTATCTGGTCGCTTTTTCCGGCCGCGTCGTCGGGTCGGTGAAGAAGACGGACGAAGCGCTTTTGGATTTCCGGCGGCTCGTGTCCGACCTCTTCGTCGAGAACTTCGTGGACGAATGCGCCAGCAAGGCGCGCGCGGCAGGGCTTCGCTACGCGATGGAACCCTACGGCAGCATGTCCGCCGACTCGACGCACTACGCCGCGCACGCGAATCTTCCGATGGCGGAGTTCTGGGTGACGGCGGACGACGGCGTGCCGTCCGGATACGTGGGCCATTCCGCCTGCGCCAAGGGAGTTTCCTCCGCGGCGCATCTCCACGGACGCGACGTGGTGGACGCCGAGGCGTTCACGGCGTTTCCGCTCAAAGGCGGTCGGTGGACGAAGGATCCGTTCGGCCTCAAGGCGATGGGCGACTTCTACTACGCGCACGGCGTCACGCGCATGGTCTACCACCGTTTCGCGCACCAGCCGTGGACCGAGCCCGCGCGCCTCCCCGGCATGACGATGGGCCAGTGGGGCACGCACTTCGAGCGCACCGAGACGTGGTGGCCGATGGTGGGACCGTGGCTCGAGTACCAGGCGCGCTGCCAGTTCCTGCTTTCCGCCGGGCATCCCGCGAACGACCTCCTCGTCCACGTGGGCGACGAAGTCCCGAACTTCAACCGGCCCGAGGCGGCGCCGGAAGGATGGTCGTGGGACCTCTGCGGCATGCACGACCTCGAAGACCTCTGCGTCGTGAACGGGCGCATCGTGCCGAAGGACGCGCCCGGCGTGAGCTACGCGGCGCTCGTGGTGCCGACGAACCGCCTCGTGACGGCGGCGTCCCGCGAGCATCTCGACCGGCTGAAGGCGTTCGGCGCGACGATTCTCAAGAGCGGCGAGAAGCCGCCGTTCGCGCCGGACTTCACGTATTCCGGAACGGACGAGCAGGTGCGCGCGATCTGCCGCCGCCACGACGACGGCACGCTCGTCTGGTTCGTGGCCTGGCCGTCGACGAACGCGGCGACCGTGCGCTGTTCCTTCCGCGCCGTCGGCACGCCCGAACTCTGGGACGCCGAGACGGGCGGCCGGTTCCGTCCGTACGACTGGAAGATCGCCGGCGGCCGCACCGAAGTGACGCTGCCGTTCAAACCGTGCGGATCGTGGTTCGTCGTCGTCCGGCCGGGGAAGGTCCGCTCGTCGCTGCCGGTGCTCGCGGATCCGGCGAAGTACGCGCCGCGGGCCGTGGCAAAGGTCGACGGGCCGTGGGAACTGTCGTTCCCGAAGGGCTGGAACTGCCCCGACAAGGTCACTTTGCCGAAGCTCGTGTCCTGGACGGAGATTCCCGACGGCGAGGTGCGCTACTTCTCGGGCATCGCGGCCTACTCGAAGACGGTGGCGCTGCCGAAGGGGTTCGCGGACGGCAAAAGCCGCGTCGTGCTCGACCTCGGGCGGGTGAAGAACGTGGCGGAGGTGACGGTGAACGGCAAGGCCTTTCCGCCGCTGTGGCGTCCGCCGTTCCGCGTGGACGTCACCGACGCCGTGCGCGCGGGGGAGCCGGTGCGGCTCGCGGTGCGCGTGGCGAACCTCTGGCCGAACCGCCTCGTCGGCGACGAGCAGAAGCCGGCGGACTGCGAATGGGGCTACGGATGGGACGCGCTGGCGATCAAGGAAATCCCGGCGTGGGTGAAGGCGGGCAAGCCCTCGCCGACTGGTCGCCTCGCGTTCACCACGTGGCACCACTGGACGAAGGACGACGCGCTTCTCGAGTCGGGGCTGATCGGCCCGGTGAGCGTGCGCGCCATGCCCGCCGCCGCGGACGAAGCCGAAGACGCCGAGCCGGTCGAGGATGACGTTCCCGCGCTGGAGGCGTCGTTTTCGGTGGACGCCGCGAAACCCGGCGCCGTGCTGCCCAACGCCTCCGGCGTGATGACGGTGTGGGACGGCAACAACGTCAACTGGGCCGCCAAGAACGCCAACGCCAAGCGCCATCCCATCCGCGGTTTCGTCGACTGGGTGGAGTTGATGGCCTGCACGGGCGGCAACGCGAGCCGCGACCTCTTCAAGAACCCCGGCGACCCGAAGGATTTCACCTGCGACGCGTTCAAGCTCGTCACGGCATGCCGCGAAATCCTGTCCTTGGGAGCGCGTCCATACCTGAAATTGGGCAACGTGCCGGACCGCTTCGCGGGTGGTCGCGACGGCGGCGAGTTCTCGATCAACGTCTATCCTCCCGAGAACTGGGACGCGTACGCGAAATACTTGCGGGACGTGTTCGCGCAGCTCCGCGAGGCGTTCGGTGCGGACGAGATGCGCCGGTGGCGCTACGCGGTGCTCACCGAGGCGGACAACTTCGGATGGTTCAAGACGAAGGACGGCGACGCGGCGCGCACGCGCGAGGCGTATTTCCGTTTGTACGACCTGACGGCGCTCGCGCTGGAGCGCGAAATCGGCCCGGGGGCGACGATCGGCCCGCATCTCCTGTTTCCTGGCGATTCGCCCGCCGGCCGCTTCAAGGCGCAGGACGTGATCGCGCATTGCGCCGCGGGCACGAACTACGCCACCGGGAAGATCGGCGCGCCGCTCAAGCTGCTGACGATTTCGCATTACGTGGTGCCCGGCGACGGCACGCGGCGCGTCGGGTCTTTCGACGCCGCCTACCGCCAAATCGTCGACGCCGCCGAAAAGGCCGGCTTCACGAATCTCGTCTACGGCGTGGACGAAGGCCGCGTGATTTTTTCCGCGCCGGGCGCGAAACGGCGCGATCTGCTGTCGCGCGCGGTGGGCGCGAGCTACGAAGCCGCCTACGACGTGCGCGTGGCCAAGCAGACGTACGACGTCGGCGCGGAGTATTTCGCGCATTGGGGGTATTTTTCCGGTCCCGCGATCCATTTCGAGGGAGTGCCGACCTTTTCGTATTTCACCGCGCGCGAGATCGCCAAGTTCCGCGGCATGCGCCGGCTGCCGGTGGCGGAGAAACGGCTGGTGGACGCGAACAATCCCGTCGAATACCTGCTCGTGGCGGCGGCGGACGCGAAGGGCGGCGCGGTGCGCGCGATGGCGGCCCGTTTCGTGAACCGTCTCGAGGAGAAGGGCGAGGGACGCGTCGAGGTGGCGTTTTCGAATCCCGCCTGGAAAAACCGCGCGTTGACGTTGTCGACGCTGACGCTCGACGATTCCGCGAACTGGTTCTGCGATTGGTGCGCCGACCGCAAAAAGCACGGCGTCGAGGATTCCGATTTCGACTGGAGTCCGGACGATCCGGCGCCGTTGGCCCGCGCGGGACTCCGGAAACGGGAGCACCGCGAACTGTTCGCCCGCGAACTGCAGTGGAAGTACGCCGAAAAGGCGGGGGCGATCCGTCCCGTCGAGACGACGCTGCACGCGGACGCCGAAGGGCGCGTCGTGGTGCCAATCGTGTTCACTGGCAACGCCGCCGTGTTCCTGTCGCTGCGCTGATCCGCGACAACGTCGTCTCCCTGTCGAAGCGTCGCCGGACGGCGCCGGACGGCGCGTTGATTTTCTTGCATTTCCGCGTTTTTTTTGGTATTTTAGTGGCGGTGGATGCCATAAGCTTTCCGCCGAAAGACCCTTTATGACCGAGACAACTGGACAGCTGTTGTCTTCTTTCGCGTGCGCGTGCGCACGCGTGGGAGGATTTTTGCGCGTGGCGTTCGCGGCCGCGGCGCTGGCGATGGCGCTTTGCGCGCCGGCTTCCGCGCACGCCGAGACGTACACGTACTCCGGCACCTTGAGCGACTCCTGGGTGAAGATCCAGGACAACGTCACCGACATCTCCCGCGTCACGCCAATCTCCGGCGTGACCGCCGGCGGCTGGATCAACGTGCACGCTGTCAACGCCTACTTCGTGCGCTACAGCGGCAACGAGATGTGGTGTCAGATGCAGTTGGAAGTCGACTATCTCAAATGCGTCGCCGTTGCGTTCAAGGTCGAAGGCAACCAGCTCTTCATCCGCCGGAAATACGTCGACTACGTCGCGACGGTGCCTGCGGGTTCGTTCGATTTCGACACTCGCGGGCATGTCACCGCCGAGTACAACATGGGGTCGGTCACCTACGAATACGATCCGCTGGTGGAAACCGTTCCCGCGGCGTACCAGCGCCTGCAGTACCTCAAGTCGTCCGGCACGCAGTACGTGGACACCCGCGTCCCCGTGAAGGACACGCTGTCGGTCCAGGCGAAAATCCAGAACGCCAAAAACGACGCGTCCATGTACGTGATGGGCGCGCGCACCGCGTTCCAGTCGAACGCGATCGGGCTTTCGTTCCA
>JAKSOX010000169.1 GCA_024405335.1 Kiritimatiellia bacterium | reverse complement strand
GATGCGAAACTTCCACGTAGCCGTCCGGCATCGTTCCGCCAAAAACCGCGCACGGAACCGCGACGATTGCCGCCGCGAGGACGGAAAACCGCCACGATTTCCGGGGTACGCCGAATGGACCAAATCGTTTCATGCGCAACGAGGGAAAGTATACCACAACGCGCCATGGAAATCAAGGCAAACGCCCCTCTGGAGTTCGCCTGGAGTTTGCCCGTTTTTTGAATCCCCGCCGATCCGGCGATCGTTCTCCGGCCAAGGAATCACCGGACGACGCGGAACACCGCCGGCGAGAGAAATTCGATTTTCGACGCCACCACGGCGTGGTTCGCGTCCGCCGAAAGCACCGGCACCGCCAACCACGAACCGTCCGGCTGCAGCCGTTCAAGCGCTTTCGGCGCGTCGCCCGCGGGAAACACGAGCGGCAATTCGGGCATGTCGTCATGCCCGGACACGAACGCCGCCAGCAACCGCGTGCCGTCTTTGGCGCGGCCCCACCGCACCATCGCCTCCGCGTCCGAGGGCGTGTACGGCGACTTGTCGCCGAGTTCGCCGAGCAACGCCACCACCTGGCGCTTGCGCGTTTCGTTGAGGAAATGGAAAGAGTCCAAACTCACGGATTCCGGCAGCTTGTCCGCCAGCACGGCCACCGTGCCGCCGAGCTTGTTCTTGAACACGTAGGCCCCCGCGCCCACTTCGGCGGACGCGTCGTCGAGCGCGGCCGCGCGGTGCCGCAGGGTGGAACGGATCTTCGCGGCGGGGTCGAGTCCGGCGAATTTCACGGCGGCGATTTTCGCGTTGATGCGCGTCTTGCCGTCGGCCAGCAGTTCGAAGGAGGCCACCGGCCCGGACCATTCCTCCGCCCGGGCGCCGATCAATTCGCCGAAGCCGCGCCGGGTGAGTTCCAGCGCGCCGTTTCCGTCCAGAAGCAGTCCGCGCTTGAGCAGCTCGCGGATTTCTTCGTCCGGAAGGCGTTTGGAATCGTCCCCCGCGAGCGCCGCCACGGGCCGGTCGTCGGCGGTGAACGCATAGGCGACGCCGAACCGCCCGAACGCGGCCCACGCCCAGCTCATCGGCGCGTTCCAGGCGCCGCGGCACGCGAACGACAGGGGCGGATTGCGCGGCAGCGGAATGCGCACGCCTTCCCATTTCGGCGCGAGCGCCGCGAGCGCCTCGTGGAAACCGCGGTTGCGGCGCAGCGTTTCGCGGTAGGCGACGCCGCTCGCGGGCTCCCACGCGCCGGTGCGCGTGATCCAGAACTTGCCGCCGCTGCACCCTTCCATCAGCGCCAGGGACAAATGCGCGTGCAAGTCGGCCGCGCTCATCGAATAGCGGTTCTGGGGACACGTGTCCGGCTCGTCCAAAACGACCACGTCGTCCGGCACGGCCGCGAGCTGCAGCGCCGTGGCGTGCTGCCACGCGGGGTAGTCGCGCGCCGTCTCGAGGCAGTAGCGGCCGTTGTTCAGGCGCAGCACCGGCGTCTGTCCAGGCGCCGCCGCCAGCCGCGCCAACCGCGTCGCGTGGCGCACGTCGCCGCAACAGCAGCAGAACTCGCCGGGAATGGACGGATCGACGGCGTCGAACGCGGCGCGGACCGTTCCCACGACTCCCGCGATGGAGTCTTCGAGCAGCTTGTCCCACGCCCGCGCGACCGCCGGCTCCGCGTCGATCGCCTTGAGCAGCGTTTCGCGCGTGAAATCGCGTCCCGTGCGCCGCTTCATCTCCGCGAGGTGCAGCGGACAGAAGCAACCGCCGCGCCCGGTGACGAGGCGCGTGTCGTCGTCCACCATGAAAAAATCCGGGCGCGTGGCGGCGATCTGCGCCACCTGGCGTTTGAGATACGCGCGGAAGTCCCCGCCGAGCGGGCAGAATATGTACGGTTCCGAACCGTTCGGCAAAACGATCTTCTGCCAAGGGGTCTTGGAATCGGGCACCCACCCGTGGCCGATCGTGGCCTGGAAAAGCACGCCGCATTGGCCTTTCGCGCCCTTCAGCAGCGCCTGCATCCGCTTGAAGCGCGGCACGTACACGGCGGCCTTGTCGAACGCGGGATCGCTTTCGGGCGTGAGCGTCACGATGAACGCCGCCGCGTCGAGCGCGGTGGAACCGAACAGCTCGCGCTGGTCCGCGGCGAGTTCCTCTTCGTGCTCCCCCAAAAGCGGCAGCACGTTGAGCCACCGGGGACCGACCGGCGCGGAAGCGGCCTGCGCGGCGGCGCAAACCGCCGCCGCGAAAACGCCCGCAACGGCCATCCGCTTCATCGCGCCTCCTGTTTCACGCCGGCCTCGGCGTAGTCCCAGGCTTTGAAACCCCTGGCGAACGCCGGCGACTCCGGCTTGAGCCGGAAATCGAAATTCTTCGCGTCCACGAAAAGCGGATCGGCGCAGACGCTGTTCCATTCGCGGTCCTGCGCGTTCCATTCCGGCCACTTCGTGCCGCCGAACGTCGCCTTGCCTTGGACGTCCCACCACACGTTGTTCGCCCACACGCCGCGCACCGACGCGCAACCCGGCGCCATGAACGGCGAACCGTCCACGATCACGACGTTGCACGCGAAATTGACCGAACACGGCACGCCGTCCACTTTGTCCCGGCTCAGCCGGAACGCGGCGACGGACTTGTTCCACGCGAACACGTTGTTGCGGACCGTGTTGCCGGCGCCGTAGTGCTGGTGGAATCCGCCGTCCTCCGTGTTCCACACGAGGTTGTGGTCCATCACCACGTCCTCGCTGCCTTCGTCGGTGTAGAGTCCCCAGCCGCCGTAGGCGTAGGCCCACACGTCGTGGATCACGTTGTGGTGCACGTGCGTGCCGAAGCTCGTGCCCAGCGTGTACACGCCGCCCATGTCGCTCATCTCGTGCTTGCCCAGGTCGTGGATGCGGTTGTAGGCGATTTCGTTGTGCTGCGCGACGGACCCCTTCCAGCCCCACGTCCAGCCCACGGACACGCCCGTGTACATCACGTCGTGGATGTCGCAGTGGATCACGCGGCAAAAGGACGCGTGGGCGATCGCGACGCCCGTGCCTTCGGGGTTGAACTTGCCCGCCGCGCGGATCGTGCAGTTCGACACGAGGTTGTGCGCCACGGATTTCGGCCCCGTGCCGAGGTATTCGCGGCGGCGCATTTCGCCGCCCTCGCCCGGCGGCGGGACGTTTTCGCGCGCGCCCATCCAAATGCCGCCCGCGCCGAGGTCTTCAAGCGTGCAATCCACGATTTCGTCGTGCTGGCAGCCGTCGTCGAACCGGAAAGCGTAGTTCGCCGTGTGGCGCACGGCGCAGTTCTTCCAGGTCACGCGCCGCGCGCCTTCGCATACGATCGCCGCGTCCGACGACTGCGCCGCCTGGTGCTGCCACGATTCCGTGGGACCTGACGCCGGCGGCGCGAACGCGCCCTTCGTGGCCGCCGCCACCGGGGCGCTCGCGACCGTTTTGGACGCGGTCGCCTCGAAGGACAGGCCCTCGAACGAAACGTCGTGCACGAACGCGCCCTTCCCAGGATCGCCGGCGAACGCCACCAGCCGCGAAAGCCCCGCGCTCGGCGCGAGCACGACCGCCTTCGCCACGTCTTCGCCCGGCAGCGGACGGTAGCGCACCCGGCCGGCTTTCGCGTCGTAGAACCATTCGCCGGGCGCGTCGAACGCGGCGCGGACGTTTTCGAACGCGACGATCGTGCTGTTTGCGTTCCAGCGCGCGAAATGCGGCCAGGCCGCCGGCGCGTGCGTCGTCACGGCGACGCCGTTGGAAACCGCGCCGACGCCGCGCAGAATGCGGCGCGCGAAGGTCCACTTGTCGATCAGGCACATCTGCGCCCAGGCGAGTTCGTCCGCCGGCGTCTTCGCCAACGGCGCGGCGGCCGGATCCGCGACCACCAGCCGCTCGACGAAATTCTCGGGGACGGAGCCCTTTTCCTCTTCGCAGGTCATGTCCCGCGTCTTGAACCAGCCCTTGTCCGGCAGCCGCGCGCGTTCCGCGCGACGACCGTTCACCCACAACTGCTCGAAAAACGCGGGCTTGCCGTCCGGCGCCTTCGGCAGCGGCGCGGACCACGAGCCGTCGCCGTCGTCCCGCCAGCCCGCGACGTGTTCGCCGCCGGCGAGAACCGACTTGCCGGCTTCGCCGATCCACCGGACGGGCGCTTCCGGCGTGCCGGAATCTTCCGGACGGAACGCCAGCGTCTCGCGCAGCGCGTGGACGCCCGCCTTGACGCGCACCGTCCACGCGCCTTTGTCGCCGGCGGCCTTGGCGGCGCGGATCTTCTCCAGCGCCCGCTGCGGCGTCAAACCGCCGGGCGCCACTTCCAGCGTCCGGTCCGCGAAAGCAAACGAACGCGCCCCGGCGAAGGCCAGGACGAAGACGAGAACGTTTTTCCCCATCATGCGCACTTTTCCCGATTTCAACGCCGCCGGAAGCGGCGGACCGCCTGCTTCACGGCGGACGGCATGAGCGCCAGGGCCG
>JAKSOX010000168.1 GCA_024405335.1 Kiritimatiellia bacterium | reverse complement strand
CGCCGGTGAAATGGGCGATCCTTTCCGACGTGCACGCGAACGCGAAAGCGCTTCGCGCGGTGCTGGCGGCGGTTCGCTCCGACGGCTGCGGAAGAATCGTCAGTCTGGGCGACGTGGTGGGGTACGGTCCCTCGCCGGCGGAAGCCGTGGCGCTCGTGCGGGAAAACTGCGACGCGTCGGTTATGGGCAACCACGACGCCGCCGTGTGCGGACGGATGTGGACGGACGATTTCGTCGAGCGCGCGAACGACACGGCGTCGTCGCATCGGCAGCAGCTCGACGCGGACGCCGTCGCCTGGCTGAAGTCGCGGCCGTACGTGTTCGAGGGTCCCGGCTTTGCCTGTGCGCACGGCGATTTCGCGCATCCCGAGCGCTTCGACTACGTGAGCGAAGCCGAGGACGCGGTGCCCAGCTGGAACGCGCGTCCCGAACGGCTGCTTTTCGTGGGCCACACGCACAACGCGCTCGTCCACGTGGTCGGCGCGGACGGCGCGCCTCATCGGACGGTGCCGCAGGATTTCGCGCTGGAAGAGGGCAGGCGCTACGTCGTCAACCCCGGCAGCGTGGGCTGGCCGCGCGACGGATCGCGCCGCGCGAGCTGGGCCGTCTACGACGACGCGAAGGGAACGGTGTCGTTCCGCTCGATCGATTTGGACGCATTGCCGACGGATGGCGAAACGCCGGCGGCCGCGGCGGCCGCGCGGTCCGTCGGACGCTGGTTGGCGTGGGCGGCGGTTGCCGTCGCCGCGGGGATCGGCGCGTTTTTCGCGTGCGCGGGCGGTTCCGGCGACGCCGCGCCGAAGACGGCCGAAGCCGCGGTTTCCGTCGCGGCCGCGCGGTCGTGGGGCGCCGTCGCGCGCGCGGCGAAGTGCACCGTTCCGGCGGGCGCCAGGAAGGTCGCGTTCGCCGTCGCGCTGGCGAAGAAATCGCCGCCGGCGTTCGTCCGCGTAGTGTTCCAGGACGCGAACGGCGCGGACTTGGCGGCCGGCGAAAAGTGGTGGCAGGCCGTGAAGAAATCGAAGAAGGGATCCGTTCCCGCGCCTCCGGGCGCGACCGCCGCGCGCGTGGAAGCGTGCGCGCAACGCGCCGGTCAACCCGTTCCAGAAGTGTCCAAAATCGAAATCAGGAGAGAATGAAACCATGAAAAAACTGCTGTCGTTCGCGTTGCTGGGCGCCGCCGCGTGCGGATGCCTGTCGCTCAAAAAGGAACCCGTGAAGATCATTTTCGACACGGACTTCTACACGGACTACGACGACGTGGGCGCCTTGGCGTGCCTGCACGCGCTGGCGGACGCCGGCGAGGCGGAAATCGTCGCCATGGGTTCGAGCACGCGCGGCAAGGGCAACGCCGCCGTGGCCGGCGTGGAGATCGTCAACGCCTGGTACGGCCGGCCCGACGTTCCCGTGGGCGCCACGCGCACGGGAACGGTGGCTGGCGCCGGCGCCGCCGCGTTCGGCTTGCGCGAGAAGCATCCCGGCAAATTCAAGCACGCGCTCACGGACGACGCTCCCGACGTGGTGGAGGTGTACCGCAAGGCGCTCGCCGCGCAGCCGGACAAGTCGGTGACGTTCGTCACGGTGGGCTTCCTGAGCTGCGCGCGAGAACTGCTCGAATCGAAGCCGGACGCGTTTTCGCCGCTGAACGGCCGCGACCTCGTGGCCAAAAAGGTGAAACTCTGGGTGGCGATGGCGTGCTGCCATCCGAAAGGGCGCGAGTGCAATTCCTCCGGCGACGGCGTCGCGTCGCGCATCGCGCTCGACCAGTGGCCCACGCCGATCTGGTTCACGGACTTCCAGTACGGTTTCACGACGTTCTCCGGCCGCGCCGTGTCGGAACTGCCGGAGAAGGGCAATCCGGTCCAGGAGGTCTTCGCGCGGATGCTGACGCCGCGCGCGCGCTGCACGGACAAATCGTGGGACCGGATCGCCGGGCATCCGAGCTGGGACGAAACGGCCGTGTTGATGGCGGTGCGCGGATGGCGGCCGTATTTCGGCGCCGAACGCGGCCGCTACCGCATGGTGAACGACAACGGAGAAAACGAGTGGGTGCCGGATCCCGAGTCCGAGAGTCTGCGCATCGTCGAAACGATGCCCAAGGCCGAGGTAGGCAAGGTGCTCGACGAGCTGATGTGCCGCCCGCCGAAGAATCCCGGTTGGTGAGCGATTCGGCGCTCGTAATCATTTCGCGAACGTGGTATAATGCCGACATGAAAACGAAATACGCCGTTGCCGTTTTGTGGCTTGCCGCCGCGTTTTGCGCGGAGGCGGCCGATCGAAAGATCTACGTGGAAGAGTACCGCGACCGCATGGCCGGCGCGTGGCTCGGGCAGTCCGTGGGCGTCGCCTACGGCGCGCCCACCGAGTTCCGCAAGAAAGGCGAGCTCGTCACGGACGACATGATCCCCGCCTGGAAGCCCGAGCGCGTGAACAACACGTTCCAGCAGGACGACCTGTACGTGGAGATGAGCTTCCTCGAAACGCTCGAGAAACGCGGCGTGGACGTGGGCGCGCGCGAGGCGGGCATCGACTTCGCGAACAGCCGCTACCGCCTGTGGTGCGCGAATTCGAACGCGCGCAACAACCTGCGCCGCGGCATCGCCGCGCCAGATTCGTCGCATCCGAAGAACCACCCCACCCCGGACGACATCGACTACCAGATCGAGGCGGATTTCTCGGGCATCCTTTCGCCCGGCATGCCCGCGCGCGTCCTGAAGTTCGGCCAGTCGTTCGGCCGCATCATGAACTACGGAGACGGCGTCTACGCCGGCGATTTCATGGGCGGCATGTACGCGGCGGCGTATTTCGAAAAGGACCGCGTGAAAGTCGTGGAAGCCGGCCTCAAGTGCATTCCGTCCGAATCCTGGTACGCCGAAATGGTGCGCGACATGCTCGCGTGGTACAAGGAAGACCCCAAGGACTGGAAGGCCGCGTGGAAAAAGGCCGTGGAGAAGTACGGCACCGAGAAGAGCCCGCGTCTGGGCAAGGTTTCCTTCGCCGCCATCGACGTGAAGATCAACGGCGCGATGGTGCTTTTGGGCTACCTCTGGGGCGACGGCGACGTGATGAAGACGATGGACGTGGCGACGCGCGGCGGCTACGATTCCGACTGCAATCCCTCGAGCGCGTTGGGCGTGCTGGGCGTGCAGCTCGGGTTCAAGGGGTTCGGCCCGCAGTACGCTTCCAAGCTCGACAAGAAGGCGACGTGGGAGTACACGCCCTACACGTGGGACAAGCTGCTCGCCGTCTGCGAGAAGCTCACGCGCGACATCGTCGTGCGCGAGGGCGGCAAAATCGCGTCGGACGAGAAGGGCGAGTACTTTTTGATTCCCGAAAAGCCGGCCGTGCCCGGCGCCGCCGTTTCCTCCGCGAAGCCGGAAGCCGGCGGCGACGCGCGCCTGACGGACGCGGAAATGGCGCAGATTCTCTACGCGCCGTGCTCCGGCCAGGGGGCGCCGTCCCAGCGCAAGAGTTTGCCGCCGCCGGCCGCGCCCGTGGTGAAGGACGGCGACAAGATCGCGTTTCTGGGCGACTCGATCACGCAGTTCGGCAACAATCCGGCCGGCTACGTGAACATGGTGATGAAGGGTCTCGAACTCGCGGGCGTCAAGGCGGTGAAAATTCCCGCCGGCATCAGCGGCCACAAATCGAACAACATGCTGCAGCGCGTGGACCGCGACTGCCTCGCGAAGAGGCCGCGCTTCATGACCGTTTCCTGTGGCGTGAACGACGTGTGGCACGGCAAGAACGGCGTGCCGCTCGAAGATTTCAAGCGCAACATGTCCGCCATCTTCGACAAGGCCGCCGCTTCCAACGTGGCGGTGGTGGTGCTCACGCCCACGCTGATCGGCGAGGACGCGAACAACGCCAACAACAAGAAGCTCGACGCGTACGTCGACTGGCTGTGCGCCGAAGCCGCCCGCCGCGGCCTGCCGCTGGCGGATCTGAACGCGCAGATGCGCTACCGTCTGTTGGACTTGCGCCGCCGGGCGGAGGCCGAAGGCCGCCGCGACGACGGCAAACTCGCCACGGTGGACGGCGTGCACATGAACTTCGAGGGCAACCGCATGATGGCCTGGGGCGTTTTGCGCGCGCTGGGCGTGCAGGAAAAGGACGCCGAACGGATCTGGAACGCCTGGCGCGACATGCCCGGCGCGCACCGCGTGACGGTGGAGCTTTCCGAAGCGGAGCACGCGCGTCTGCTCGAGCGCGCCAAGAAAGCCGGGAAGACCGCCGGGGATTATCTTCGCGCCAGCTGCGCCGGGGAATGATTTCCTCGGGAAAAAGCGTGCATCCCGCCTATTGCAAATCCGCGCGAAATGACGTATACTGCAGGCAAGTACAAGGACAGCCATGACATCGAACGACGAATACGTTTTGCAGATTCTGACCGAACGCGGCTATTTGACGGCCGAGCAGGTCGAAACCGCTTCGCAGACGGTGCGCGAAGGCAACGAGACCA
>JAKSOX010000167.1 GCA_024405335.1 Kiritimatiellia bacterium | reverse complement strand
CGCGAAGAGCGCCGACGTCCCAACGAGAAATTTTCTGCGGTTGATCAAGTTCATGCCGGTGATTATACCACAAGCGCGGCAAAAAATGCAACCGACGTGTTGCACCTTCCTCTTCCCGTTTTCCGGGGATCGTCCGTCCCGGATTTCCACGTTCCCCGCGGCGTCATGGAGAACCTGGACAAGCTCACTCGGTCATCTTTTTCTGCAGCCAGCGCGTGCGCATCTGCGAGAGCTTGTACACGACGTTGAACATGTCTTCGCCGCAGGCGTCGTAGATTTCGTTCACGTCCGCGTCCGACATGTCCTTCTTGACGCGCGCGGAAGCCGCCTGGAGACGGTCGACGAAGGGTTTCGCCTCTTCGCGCCAGAAGTCCTGGTCGCCGAGTTCGGGATCCTTCCAGATTTCCGCGTAGCCGTTGGACCGGCTCGACAGGGCCGCGCCCAACACGCCCTTCGCGGCGAAAAGCAGCCGGCGCTTGATCGCCGTGAGCGCGGCCGCGTCCACGCCCGCGAACGCGAGTTCGCCGAACGACGAACGCTGGTGCACCGACACGGATCCGCCCCAGCTGAGCCCCCCGTGGCACCAGTGGATCGCCTCGAAATACCACGCCGGGCTCTTCGAGGGAATCGACGCGAAGGCCGACGCCCACGGAATCGACACGAGCGTCGCGACGCCGTCGTCGAGGTAGAGGTTCGAGTACTGGAGGTTGCCCTTCTTCGTGGTGACGTTGCGGTAGCCCGTGGCGTTGTCGTACATCGTCACGAACGTGTCGTCCGGCTTGCCGCCCTCCTTCGGGTCGAACATGATGCAGTGGTAGGCGTCGTCGACGCCGGTGGCGAGGTAGGTCTCGTAGCCGGGAACGCCCGCGAGCCCCGCCTTCACGTCGGCCATGTTGTCCAGATACGCGCGCAGCATGATCTTCACGCCCTTGTCGTCGCAGAACGCGAAAAGCTCCGTGGGACGGAACTTCTCGCCCTTGTCGGTGGTCATTTCGCGGCCCAGGATGGCGGCGTCCGTTTCGATGAGGAACTTCAGGTTGTCGCCGTACTTGCGGTTGAGGTAGCCCTTGGGGGCGTTCTTGTAGACGTCGGACTCGAGGATGCCGCGCAGGTCGCTGGGCGCGTCTTTCCACCAGACGCACGCCAGCTTGGCCTGGGGACGCGGCGGAACGAGTTTTTCGCGCGCCTCCCAGACGGTCCGGGCGCCCTTTTCGTCGCCGGCCTTGAGCAGCGCCTGCGCCTCCTTCGCGAGCAGCTCGGCCTGGCCGACTTTGTCGTCCGCCTTGCCGAGCGCGGCGAAATACGCCGAAACGGCGGCGATCCGGCGGACGGGATCCGTTCCCGCGTCCTTGTACGCGACGGCCTTCTTGGCGGCGTCGACGGCCGCGGGCGCGATTTTGTTCGCGGGGTCCTTCGCCAGTTCGAGCACCTTCGCGCCGTACGCGGCGGCCTTCGCCTGGCACGCCACGTCGTCGCCGGCCCAGGCGACCATGTCCGCCGGGGAAAGGCGCTTCGCCTCCGGCGCCTTCTCGAACGCCTCGAGCATGAACGCGCGGAAGCGGGGATCGCGCATCGCCTTGGACGGATTGCGCTTCACGTGCCAGCCGTTCGTCCAGTCGCGGAACTTGCGGTAGACGTTGAGCGTGGGGTAGTTCGCGTCGACGTCCTTCGCCGCGGCGGCGAACGCCTTGGCGAAAGCGTCGAAGTCCTGGCCGGCGATGAACGGGATGTAGTCGTTCAGCAGCGCGTCCTGCGCGCGGGCGGCGTCCCGCCGCTGCCTGTCCAGCGCGGCGAAGCTCTGGCGGAAGTAGTTAGCGTCCTTTTTGACCTCGGCCGCCTTCTTCTCCGCGCGGGGCTCCGGCTTTTCGAGGCGCATCAAAACGCGCAGGGATTTGCGCTCCGCTTCGGCGGCCTTCCTGTCCTCCTCCGAAAGGCCGGGCAGCTTGAACGCGGCGTCCATCGCGGCGAGGGCCGCCTTGCCGTCGCGCGTGGCCTCGAGGTGCATCTGCGCGATCCGGCGGCAGGCGGCGATCTTCTGCGCGTTGAGCATCACGCCGTTGGTGAGCGCGGATTCGTACAGCGCGCGCGCGGCGTCGATGTTGTCGTGGAAATAGTTCGCGAACCCGCCCTTGAAGTCCTTGCGCACGAGCGCTTCGGCTTCCTTGTGCAGCGCGTTCCAGGCGTCGGCGGACGCCTTCTGCGCGGCGCGCGCCTTTTCCTGCTCCGCCTTGTCGGCGGGCGTCGCCGCGGCCGCCGCCGCGCAAACCGCCGCCGTCATCGCCATCGTGAAAATCGTCTTTTTCATGTTCGGTCTCCTTGCGTTTTCAGCCGCGGATCATTTGCCGAGCGCCTTGCGGATCTTGAGCGCGTGTTCGATCAGTTCGGCGCGCACCGTGTTCAGGTCGGCGCTTTCGCCCTTCAGCAGCGCGAGGTACAGCAGCGCCTTGCGCGCCGCGACCACCGCGTCCTCGCTGCCGGACTTCTTCGCCTCGTCGGCGAGCTGCTTCACGTACGTCGCGTAGCGGATGTCGTCGCACGCTTCGCGGAAGCCGGCGTATTCGAGCGTTTCCATGAGCCCCTGGCCGTTCGCGAGCGAGATGACCATCGGCTTGTAGAGTTCGTAGGCGCGGTCGTTGAACCCGCGCGTGTCGAACTCGTAGTTGAAGCTCATCGTGAGCCCGTTGAGCCAGCCGAGCAGCCCGTGCTGGCGGCGCGTGTACTCGGGGTTTTCGCTGCCCGTGTGCTGCGATGCGTAGAAGCCGATCGGCCCCACGCCCATTTCGTACCAGGGGCGGGCCTGTTCGTAGGCGTTGTCCGGCGCGCCCGCCATCGGGTAGAAGCCGTAGGCGTACCCGCCCTTGGTGAGCAGCGGCTCGTGGCCGGCGCAGCCGATCTTGATGCCGTATTGCTCCCAGAAGCGGTAGGCCTCGCGGTGGCAGGTCACGAACGCCGCGCCCTGCTCGTCGCCGTGGCCGCAGAGCACGTTGTTGTGCCCGAGCGTCTTCTGGTAGAATTCGTGGCAGCGGTCGGCGGCGTCCTTGTGCGCCATCAGCTGGTCGTAGCTCATGCGGCCGCCGAAGTTGAGCCCGAACCACGGCGCCATGAGGTTGCCGAACACGACGTCGAGCGGAAAGCCGATTTCGCGGAGCATCGGCACGCACCACGCGTTCTCGGGACCGATCGCCGGCGCGTGGAACACGGAATGGTCGTAAAGCGACTGCATCCACGCGCGGAAGTGTTTCCGGTATTTCTGCTCGTCGCCGCCGAAGCGGTCCTTGCCGTATTGGGGCATGGCGCCCATCACCGAATGCAGATACGGCTCCGCAGGGTTGCGGTAGCCGCGCGGGAACGGCAGCCGGAACGGCAGCACGCGCGCCGCGAGCGGAATTTCCGCGAGCTTTTCGCCGTTGCGGCTCGCCGTCACCTTGCCCTTGTAGACGCCGGGTTTGGCGTTTTTGTCCGGATGGATCGTGAGGAAGAACTGCTTGAACGCGTTCTTTTCGAGTTTGACGGGCTGGATCTTCGCGGCGTCGTCGAAGCCCGGGTTGAAGGCGTCGAACGCGCCGGCGACGTGCAGACCCTTCGGCGCGGAAATCCACGCGTACTCGATCTTGCCGTCCTTGCCCTTCTGGCGCGCCCAGTTGCCGGCCTCGCCGCCGGTGCGCACGTCGATCAGGTTTTCGTCGTGCAGGAGCAGTTCCGGCGTCAGTTTGAGGCCGCAGTCGTCGAAATAGCTCACCCAGCCGTTGCCGTTCTGGAACCACACCTTCACGACGCGCAGGTCGTTCGGCAGCGGAAAATCGACGTCGAGCTTGACGTCCTCCAGGTCCTCGAACGCGAAGAGCTCGAACGAGCAGGATTCGAATTCGTCCTGCGCGAGCACGCAGCGCACGGTGCCGCCGGCTTCGCCGTCCACGGGATAGGTGTCGCCGAGGCGCATGATTTCGCTCATCGCGGGCACGGCGTACCACGCCACTTTGCCTGGGGCGTTCTTGAAGTCCGCCCGCACGCGCTTGGCGTTTTCGGGCATGAGCCGCGCCGCGCGCGCCTTCTGGGCGTTGTACACGGTGTTCGCCGGATCGACCGCCGCAGTGGCGCAAAACGCCGCCGCGAAAGCCGCCAGAACCGTCGTCGTTCTCATCGTCTCGTCCTTTCGTTCGTTTCCGGAAAGCGTGAAATCAACGCCGCGCATTATAACGCAACCGCCGCCGAAGCACAACCCCGCCAAATGGCGGGGTGTGTTTTCGGGACGATTTTTCATGCGCAACGCATGGTGAGACGCGGCGCAGTCGGAGTCTGAAGCCGCCGCCGCTGTCGCGCGTGCGCGTGAGGGAATCCGCCGGTCCGTCCGAGCCGGGTCCCGTGACGAGCCGCGCGGCGGCGACTTCCGATTCGCCGCCGATTCTCGCTCCCGCACGCACGCGAATGCGCGCCTCTCGGCGCAACATGCCGTAAAACCGCGAAAAACACCCATACAATCGCTCCGCGCATTTTCACG
>JAKSOX010000166.1 GCA_024405335.1 Kiritimatiellia bacterium | reverse complement strand
TCACAGGCGCTTCACCTCGAGACCGGCGCGCAAATCCGCGCAACGCGCGACTTCCTTGCCGTCCACGCTCGCGGAAAGACCATCGCCGCGCTGCCAGCGGATGGTCACGTCGTGCCCGCGGTAGCGGACGTTCTCGAGCGTGAAATAATCCCAGGCCTCCGGACAAAGCGGATCCACCCGAAAACCTTCGCCCGCCGGCACGAACCCCGCGAGTCCCGTCACCACAATGTCGCAAAACGTCGAATGGTTGTAGTCCTTGCCGCGCTCGGCCGGCTTTTGTCCGCGCCTGATCAGAATCGTGCGGGCGATCCAGTCGCCCGTGTCGGGATTCAGGTTTTCGTCGATCCACGGCACCACGTCGTAATCGCCTTCGGTTTTGGCGTTGCGCACGCGCCGGTGCTGGGCGGCGTACTGCCGCACCAGCCGCGCGAACGCGGAACGGTCGAGCTCGGGGCGCGCGTGGAGGTCGTTCGCGTAGCCCGTGAGCGCGATGGACGTCGCGTACGGCCAGCTCGGGCCGTTCCACAGGCACTCGTGGCGGTCGTACTGGAGCGCGAAACCCGCCGCCCGCCGCTCGGGGAACGAAAGTCCGTACCGGCCGGCGAAGCCCTGCGGATCGACGAGCTGCGCCCAGTCCGCCCGGGGCGGCTTTCCGTCGCCCACGAAGGGGAAGCCGACGGATTCGTCGGCGAAATACCACGGCGCGTAGCCGTTCAGTTCGCGCACCGCGCCGAACGCGCCGTTGGTCGCGCCCGTGACGTAGAAGCCGAGGTTCGCGTTCCAGCTGTGCCGGTTGAGCGCGGCGGCCGCGAGAGCGGCCTTGCGGCCGAATTCGTCCGCCAACGCCGTGCGGCCGTTCTCGCGCGCGACGCGGGCGATTTCCGCGGCCTCGCGCCACATCGCCGCGCCCATGAGCGGACGGTACCCCATGCCGCCCAACGAAAATTCGGATCCTTCGTTGTTGTCGATGGAAAGGAAACCGCCCTTTCCGTCGCCGCCCATGTGCCGCGTCCCCGGCAGCGGCCAAGCGCTGCGCTCGTCGCCCTTCTCCCATTCGCGCCAGTTCGCGACGGCGGCGTCGAGCAGTTCCGCGAGCAGCGCGTCGTCGCCGCTCACGGCGGCGAACTGCGCCGCGCCCGTGAACGGCCAGCTGCAGTAGGCGCGGCGGTGGCTGGAGCGCTCGTCCCGCAGCCAGAAGCGCGCGAGGTCGCGCAAATACTTGGGGTCGCGCAGCCACCGCCCTTCGCGGAAATGGTGGCCGAGCGGACAGGCGATCGTGTTGCCCGCGCCGGCCCAGCCCACGTTTGGAAGGAACTCCGTCACGGTCCACAGGCCGAGATCATGCCGCAGGTGCTTGCGGAACGTCCACCAGCGGAAATACCAGGTGCGTTCCACGTCCTTGTCCGGGCACGCGAAGCGCGGACAGTTCGCCAGCATGAACGCTTCGGCGGCGGCGTTCGGCACCGCGTTCGTGTACAGCTCCGCGTCGTGCGCGTTGAAGCGGCGCACGTGTTCGGAAAGCAGCGTCTTCAAATCCGCGGGCGCCTGCGCGGGCGCTTCGAGGTCGAGCCCTTCGTGCACGGCCATGCCCACGTATTCGGGCTGCCCGTTGCGCCCGTTGTACCACAAAAGCCAGCGCTTGTTCGCGTCGTCCCGCAGCACGGACGGCTTGTAGCACGCGCTGCCGTTCCAGGTTCCGAGGTCCGGCGCGACAATCGGGTTCTGGGGGATGCGCCTCCAATCCGTGACGCCGTCCGCCGAAATCGCGCAGCCGATGCGCGCGGTGTCCACGTCCGAATAGCCGATGTAGAACATCGCCCAACGCCCGTCCGCGAGCGGATGCACCTCGCAGCCGCCCACGCGGTCGCAGTCCCACGACAGCGCCGGACCGTGGACGAACACGGGGTTTTTCGCCGACTTTTCCCAGACGAGCCCGTCCTTCGATTCGGCGTAGCAGAGCACGTTCGGCTCGTACGTTTCGCCGGCGGCGTACCACATGCGCCACGTCTTGCGCTTCGCGTCCCAGCGCACGTAGGGATTCATCACGGATTCCTTTTCGTACGCGCGTTCGGGCTTCATCACCGGCTCGGACCGCACGCGCGTGAAATGGACGCCGTCCTTGGACGTGGCGTAACCGATCATGCTGCGCGTGTAGTTGCGCGACTGCCCCACGTACCACATGTGCCACGTGCCGTCCTTCTTGACGGTGCAGCTGCGGTTGACGTCGTCCTCCCAGCCGCTGGCGGGGTTCGCCCGCAGGCAGATTTCCGGCTTCTGCGTCCACGCGAACGCGTCGTCGCTCCGCACGAGCGCGATCGCCTTTTCCGGCCGCCAGGAAAAATACATCGTGTACGGCGCGGGACCGTCCGTCACCACGTTCACGTCGAAGCACGTGCCGAGCGCGGCGTTCCCCAGCACGGGATTCCCAGCGTACGGCAACCAGGCGTTCGCCCGCTTTTCGGCGGCGCAAGCCGACGACGTTCCCAAAACGACGGCCGCGCAGACGGCCCCGACCCATTTCACGTTTTTCATGCGGTGATTATACCACGTTGCGGTCCGGCGGAAATGGGATTTTCCGTTTCTGCGGACCGTTCAATGAAGCGAAGCTGGCGCCGACAGAAACGCGTCCAGCGTCGCGACGCCGCCGGCCGCGCGGAAACGCCGGTAGGCCGCCAGCGCGGCCACGCCCCAGGCGCCGCCCTCGCCGGCCGTGGACAGCGTCTTCACGGGCACGCCCAGCGTTTCGCCCATCACGCGCTCCATCACGCCGGGCGTCTTGAACACGCCGCCGTGGCCCGCCAGCTCCCGCACGGACACCCCTTCGCGGTCCTTGAGCAGGTCCATGCCGATTTTCAGCGTCGCGCAGATCGCCGTCAGCGAAGCCCGCATGAAGTTCGGCAGCGTCAGCGCGGAATCGGGCGCGCGCGACACGCCGGGCCCCGCCTTCGCGCGGGCCAGCGGCTCGTCGGAAACGAAGTTGCACACCTTGACGCCGCCGCAGTCGGGCGACGCCTTCAGCGCCGACGAAAAGAGGCGGTCGTACAAATCGCCCGTGGTGAATTCCGCGCCAAGCGTTTCGCCGACTTCCGCGAAGAGGCGCATCCAGGAATCCAGATCGGACGACCCGTTGTTGCAGTGCACCATGGCCACGGGATCGCCCGCGGGCGTCGCCACCACGTCGATTTCGGGATACCAGCCGGAAAGCGGCTTTTCGAGCACGATCATCGCGAAGATGCTCGTGCCGGCGGACACGTTGCCCGTGCCGGGCTTGAGGCAGCGCGTGGCGACCATGCCCGTGCCCGCGTCGCCTTCCGGCGGACACGCCACGGCGCCCGGGCGGAGATCGCCCGCGGGATCGAGCAGCCGCGCGCCTTCGGCCGTGAGCGCCCCAGCCTCTTCGCCGGCGACGCATACGGCCGGCAGCAAGTCCGCGAGCGGACGGGAAACGCCGCGTTCCGCCGCCCATGCGTCGAAGCGCGCCAACATCGCCGCGTCGTACGTCTTGGTCGCGGGGTTGATCGGAAACATGCCGCTCGCCTCGTCCACGCCCAGCGCGAACCGGCCCGTCAACAGGAAATGCACGTGGCCGGCGAGCGTGTTCAGGCGCGCCACCTGCGGCACGTGCGCCTCGCCGTTCAGGATCGCCTGCGCCCAATGCGCCACGCTCCAGCGCTCCGGCACGTTGAAGCGGAACGCTTCCGAAAGGATCCCGGCCGCCTCGCCGGTGATCGTGTTGCGCCACGTGCGGAACGGCGCCAGCTGGCGGCCCGCGGCGTCGAACGGCAGATAGCCGTGCATCATGCCAGAAATGCCGATCGAGTCGATTTCCGAAAGCGTCTCGCCCGTCTTCGCCGCGTAGTCGGCCTTCAATTCCGCGTAGGCGTGCCGAAGCGCGGGGACGAATTCGTCCGCATGGTAGGTCCACACGCCGTTTTCGAAGCGGTTCTCCCATCCGTGGGAACCCGCGGCGATCGTTTCGAGGGCGTCGTCCACCAGCACCGCCTTGACGCGGGTGGAGCCCAATTCAATGCCCAGATGCTTCATGTGGTTTTCCTTTCGCATGGTGGCGTCACGCCACGAAATACATGTACAGTCCCGTTCCCACGATGATCGACAGCAGCGCGTTGCGCCGCCACAGGTGCAGCCCCACCACCACGGCGCCGGCGACCCAGGGCGCGTACGTGCGCCACGCGAGCCCCGAGTAGGCGTACACGACGAGCCCGGCGATCACCACGGGCGAAACCCATTGCCCGAGCCGTTCGACCCAGCCGGGCAGCGGCTTGTGCCGGGAGCCGAACAAAACGAACGGCAACGCGCGCAGACCGTAGTTGACGGCGAAGCCCACGGCCACCACGCCGAGCATGTAGAGGATTTCAGCGCCCATGGCCGAACGCCTCCCGCATCTGGTCCGTGAAAATCACGAGGAACAACGCCGCCATCGCGTACTCCATGCCGTTGACGTGCGCCCGGATCGTTTCGGGCGTCAGCGCGCACCCCAGCAGGCAAACCGCCGCCGCGCCGACGG
>JAKSOX010000165.1 GCA_024405335.1 Kiritimatiellia bacterium | reverse complement strand
GTGAAGAAAGACGGCCAGCTCGCGGCGTTTACGCGCTACATTCGCGAGAACCCCGAGCGAGCTTGGCTGAGGCAACAGAACCGACAGTTTTTCGGTAAGGTCCGCAAGATCAGCTTTCTCGGGCGCGAGTGGTTCGCCTACGGCAATTTGGCGATTCTTGAGCTTCCCGTCCTGAAGGCCGTCAAGGGCCATCGGGCGACAAAACCCGGCTCGGTCGAGTGGCAGACGTTGGTCGGCGAGTGCGCCCGTATCGGCCCCGGCGGCGCGGGTGTCGGCACGTTCATAAGCCCGTTGGAGAAGGAATGCGGCAATGCCATTGCCGCCGCCGGCGGCAAGTGGGTGGTGCTTTCGCCAGAGGGGTTTCATGAGCGTTGGCATCCGGGCCGGCAGTATGAGAAGTATTGCGGCGAAGGGCGCATGCTTTTTCTGTCGTTATATCCCGTGATGAATCGCCTTCCGACCAAACAGGAACTTTACCAGCGATGCCACGAGATGGGCGATATCGTGGTGAACGGGTTGTAATATTACGAAAGGTGCGTCATTGCTTTTATCACGAATCAGAAGGGTGCGGGGGCGAAGAAGCTCGGCGAACGGATGGGCGAGCTGATGGGCCATGCCGATCGGCTGGACATGCTCGTCGGGTTCTTCTTCTTTTCGGGTGTGAAGGTTCTCTACGATTCCATCAAATAATGCTTGCATTCTTGGCGCGGAAAGTGTACATTACACGGCGTTTTTCAACCAGGAGGGGTGTCCGAGTGGTCGATGGTGCAACCTTGGAAAGGTTGTGTGGGGGCAACTCCACCGGGGGTTCGAATCCCCCCCCCTCCGCCAAATGGCGATTGAGTCGGAAGGTGGTTTCCAATGCGCGATGATCTTGAAGGCCTCAAAACGCTCGGCGTCACGACGCGCGTGCCCTGCGAATACGATCCGTCGTTGCTGGATTCTTTCGCCAACAAGCACCCCGATCGCGATTACTGGGTGACGTTCACGTGCCCCGAGTTCACCACGCTGTGCCCGAAGACGGGCCAGCCCGATTTCGCGACGCTCACGATTCGCTACGTGCCGGCGAAGCGCCTGGTGGAATCCAAGTCGCTCAAGCTCTACCTTTTCGGATTCCGCAACCACGGCGATTTCCACGAGGACGTGGTGAACGTGATCTACAACGACCTCTTCAAGCTGCTCAAGCCGAAATACATGGAAGTGGTGGGCAAGTTCACGGCGCGCGGCGGCATTTCGATCGATCCGTTCGTGAACGGCGGCACGGGCGCCGCGTGGCGCAAGCTCGCCGCGCAGCGGTTTGCGGCATGGAACGGAGTGCGGTGAGATGTACCGCCCCGGCCGGCCGCGGCGGCGCGCGATACCGCTCAACCTGATCGTCGACGACCGTCCGGCGGCCGTGTTCGGCGGCGGACGGGTGGGTCTGCGCAAAGTGCGGGGACTGTTGGACGCCGGCGCGGCGGTGACGCTCGTGTGTCCAGCGTGCGTGCCGGAGCTCGAGACGCTCGCCGCCGAAAAGGCGATCCGCCGCCTGAAACGCAAGTTCCGCGCCGGCGACTGCGCGGGGAAGCTCGTGGCGTTCGCGTGCACGGACGACAAGCACGTCAACCGCGCGATTCTCGAAGACGCTCGCAAGGCGCACGTGCCGTGCTGCTGCGCGGACATGAACTGGGCCGACGGCGACTTCACCACGCCGGCCACGGCGCGCGTGGGCGACGTGTCGATCGCCGTTTCCACGGGCGGCCAGAACTGCGTGGCGGCGCGCGACGTGCGCAACGAGATACTGGAGCATTTCGCCGCCCGCAAGACGCTGGAGCTGTACGTGGTGGGCACGAGCGACGCGTGCCTGCCGGGCCGCAAGCGCGCGCCGTTCCATCTGCCCGGCGAGGCGCGGGCCCGGTTCGGCGCGTGGGTGCGCGAACTCAAGGGCGTGCGCGAATTCGCGGTGCTCAACACGTGCCATCGCGTGGAAGTCGTGCTCGTGGCGGCGAACGACGCTTCCGCGGACGCGGCGGCGCGGCTGGCGGGGTTCGACCGCCTGGAGGCGCGCGAATGGTACCGGCTCAAGGGGTTCGACGCGTTCCGGCATCTCGTGCGCGTGGCGAGCGGCCTCGACAGTTCGCTTCTGGGCGAGTTCCACGTGGTGAGCCAGGTGAAGGACGCCTTCGCCGAAGCGGCGGCGGCGCATTGGAGCGGGCCCGCGCTCGCGTACGCGTGCGCGGAGACGCTGCGCGTGTCCAAGGCCGTGCGCCACGCGGTGGAGGGCTTGGTGAAGGTTTCCGAAATCGACCAGGTCGCCGCCCGCTATTTGGCCGTCCACGGCGGCCTGGACGCGCGTTCGCGCGTGGCGGTGGTGGGCACGGGCGTGGTGGGCACGGGCGTGGTGAAGGCGCTCGCCGGCGCGTCCGTCGACTGGGTGTGGCACCGGCGGCGTCCCGCGGACGCCTTGAGCGCGCGGCTGGTGCCGTACAAGAATCTGGAAGCGGCGCTGGCCAAGGCGGACGTGGTGGTGTGCGCGGCGGACGTGGCCGAACCGGTGGTGACGCCGGCGATGGCGAAGCTTTTCGCGGGGCGCGACGTGCTGTTCGTCGACTTGGGCTTGCCGCGCAACGTGGATTCCGCATTCGACGAAATGGGCGGAGTTTCGGTGGTAGATTTGGACGCCCTCAAGCTGTGGCATCGCGTGAAGAGCGGCGTTCTCAAGAAGGCGCTCGCCAAGGCGGACGCCGTCGTGCGCGACGAATACAAGGGCGTTCTGCCCGGATGATTCCACCGGTTTCGGACACCGGGCCCATGGGTGGCTCTTGGCGTTGGAGTCAACCTGTGGTCTGGCACGTGCAGAAAATCCAATCCTTTGCCGCGTCAGCAAAATCCAGTTGATTTTCCGCGCGGGATTAGGTACAATCCCGACTTGTGAAAAAAGCGATAAAGTATCGCCGCATACTTTTGAAGTTGTCCGGCGAAGTCCTTGGCAACAGGGAAACGGGCGAAGCCATCGACCCGTCGCGTTTGGCGTTCATGGCCGAGCGCGTGAAAAAACTCCACAAAACGGGCGTGCAGATCGGCATCGTTTTGGGCGGCGGCAACATTTTCCGCGGCTTGACCGGCGTCGACGGCGGCGTCAACCGCGTGGTGGGCGATTCCATGGGCATGCTGGCCACGATCATCAACGGATTGGCGATGATGAACGCGCTGGAGTCCGTGGGCGTGCCGGCGCGCGTGATGACGGCGATCGACATGCCGAAGCTCGCCGAACCCTACATCCAGCGCCGCGCGATGCGCCACCTCGAAAAAGGGCGCGTGTGCATTTTCGCGGGCGGCACGGGCAATCCCTATTTTTCCACGGATTCCGCGGCGGCGTTGCGCGCGAGCGAAATCGGGGCGGACGCGCTTTTGAAGGCCACGAAAGTGGACGGCGTCTACACGGCGGATCCCAAGAAGGACCCCAAGGCGAAGAAGTACGCGTCGCTCAAGTACGAGACGGCGCTCGAAAAACGCCTGAAAGTCATGGATTCGGCGGCGTTCGCGCTGTGCATGGACAACGGCATCCCGATCGTGGTGTTCGACTTCTTCGACGGCGACGCGCTCGAACGCGTCGTCAAAGGCGACGCGGTCGGCACGTTGGTGAGCTGAAGGTTTGACGTTTGAACAGGAGAAAAGAAAATGGATACTGTGAATCAGGTGTTGGACGACGCGAACGCGAAAATCGCGAAGAGCTTTGAAACGCTGAAGGCCAAGTTCGCGGGCCTTCGCACGGGCAAGGCGTCCCCCGCGCTGGTGGACGGCGTCAAGGTGGACTACTACGGCGCGCCCACGCCGATCAAGAACCTGGCCACGATCTCCACGCCGGAGCCGCGCCAGATCAAGATCGCGCCGTTCGACCCCACGGTGCTCGCCGAAATGAACAAGGCGATCCTCGCGGCCAACCTCGGCGTCACGCCGCAGAACGACGGCAAGGTGCTGCGCATCACGATTCCCGAGCTGAACGAAGAGCGCCGCAAGGAAATCGTCAAGGTCGCCAAGCGCGAAGCCGAGGACCAGAAGGTCGTGATGCGCAACGTGCGCCGCGACGCGAACGAACTCGTGAAGAAGCTGCAGAAGGATTCCAAGATCACGGAAGACGAGCGCGACCAGGGCCTCGTGAAGATCCAGAAGGCCACGGACGACGGCATCGCGAAAATCGACGCCGAGCTCAAGGCCAAAGAAGCCGAAGTGATGTCCGTGTGAAGTTTGAATTCCGGCGGTTGAATTCCGAAGTCTGAACGGGTTGGGTAGGAGGTCGGTATGGCAGAAGAAACGGTGATGACGCCAGTGACTGCGGGAGAGGGCGGCGAGCCGCCCAAAGTGTCCGCGGCCACCATGCCCACGACGGCGGCGAAGCCCACGGTGAAGCTGAAACCTGTGATCAAGCCCACCACGCCCGGAACGCCCATCGGCAATGCGTTGAAGCCAGGCCTCAAGCTGCCGCCGAAGCCGACGATCGGCGGGTTGAAGCCAGGCCTCAAACTGCCGCCGAAGCCGACGATCGGCGGGTTGAAGCC
>JAKSOX010000164.1 GCA_024405335.1 Kiritimatiellia bacterium | reverse complement strand
CCGGCGGCGCGGGGCGCGCCCTTGCCCAGGTTCTCGGGGTAGGTGTTGGCCTTCGCCTCGTCGCCAAGCGCCCGCCAGGCCTCGGCCCAACTGGCGTGCGCGTCGCAGCCGTGTTCGGAAGGCAGCACCGTGATCCGCTCGAGGAACTTGACGCAATCCGCCGCCCGGCCCGATTTGACGAGCGCCTGCGCGTACAGGATCTCGAGCGAGTCGTTCCCGGGATTGCGCTTCAGGTAGTCCGCGCCGAACGCCAAAGCGGAAAGCCAGTCCTTCTGCTCCGCGAAATGCGCCATCAGATCGCGTCCCACGCGCCAGGAATCGCCCTTCTTGCGCGCCTGGCAGAGATCCCGGAAACGCTCCGCGCCCTTCTTGAACCGGGCGCGGAACAGGTAGAACACGGGGTCGGACGCGTCCTGCACGCAGTCCAGCAGCGCGCGCGCGTCGTCCTCGCGTCCGATGGACGCGTACCACACGGCGCACAGGTACCGCCACCGCCAGTCGTTCGACCGTCTCGCGGCCCAGGCGACGGCTTTCGCGTCCAACGCCCGGTGGGGCGGCAGTTCCGGCAGCGGCAGTTTCGCCGCCTCGGCCAGCTGCGCGGGGTCGTCGAACGACTTGGCCAGCAGGACGCGCGCGAGCATCGACCGGTCGGCGATGGACGTCCAGAGACGGCGCGCCTCCTCCGTGAAGCCGATTTCGTCGTAGCGGTCCGCCAGGCCGAGAATCGTCTCGTCCGGGAATTCGCCGCGGACGAGCGCGAGGAAGTCGCTTTCGGAAATCGCGCCGAGCAGATGGCGTTCGTGGCGCAGCGCGTGGTCGAGCGGGAAAAGCCGCAGCGCCATGTCGGAAAGCTTCAGTGCGCGGTCGGGTTCGTTCAGCTTGCGGTGCGCCGCCACGCGCAGAAAAAACGCTTCGGGATTGTGCGAATTCGCCTGCCAGCTCCTGACGGCCCGTTCGAGCGCGCCGCGCGCGTCGCCGAGCCGGAACGCGCACTTCGCCATCGTCGCGCACGCCGCGCTGCGGTAGTCCGGACGGTATGCCGCCAGCCCCAGGCGCTCTTCTGCGCGCGCGTAGTCGCCCAGCCAGAACGACGCCAGACCGTCCGCGTAGTTCGCCGCCGCGTCGTATGCGTCCACGGCCAGCGCGCGCTCTGCCCAGTCGCGCGCTTCGCGCCACCGGGCGCGGCGGCAGGCGAGCGTGGCCAGCGCGTCAAACGCCGGCGGGTAGACCGGCTCCACCGCCAGCGCGGCCTTGAGTTCCGCCTCGCCTTTCGCGTCCTGCCGCGCCGCCAGATGGCGCACGCCGCGCAACCAATGGCCGTAGGCGGAGGACCAGTTGAAGTTCGCGGGCATGGCCAGGGGCCGCGTCACGAGGTTCGTGCCCGCGAGCATCTTCCGCAGCGCGGCCTCGTCGCGGATCGCGCCCCAGCGTTCCTCGAAGCAGTCCGTGGCGCCCGGCATGAACGTCGCGTTCGGGAACGGCGTCAGGTCGGCCTTGCCTTCCGGCTGCTGGAAGAGGCGTCCGCTCTGGAGTTCGGCGTACTGGCCGTCCGAATCGGTGAGCAGGTCCTCCCAGATGGCGCCGTCGCGCGCGTGGGACCACAACCACAGCTTGCGCCCGTATTTCTCGCCCGCGGCGTTCCAGTGGTAGGAGCCGAAATTCCATTCCGGCCACCAGATGGCGAACAGCCGCGCGTCGCCGTTCACGACGTGCAGGCTCTTGTGGCTGCCGAAGTCGTTGCCCGCGTAGGTGTCCATCGCGTGGCCCTCTTCGTCCACCGGCCACGGATGGGGATCGCCCGCGTGGCCGATCTGGTGCGTGCCGGGATAGTGGAACTCCGCCCCGCCGCGCGCGGAACAGGCGGCCGTCATCCACTGGTAGTAGGGGCCCTCCAGGTTCGCGCCGTTGAACCACGTGGTGCGCGTGGTGAAGAAATCCTCGCCGTCGCGCAAAAGCACTTCCACCTGCCACGTCGTGCCGTTCACGTATTCGGTGTTGCCGGCGAAATAGCTCACGCTGCGGTCCGCGTTCGTGCGCACCGTCCAGTCCACGGGCGTCGCCGTGGACGGCGCATGGCCCACGATGCCGAAGTTGAACTCTATGCCGCCCGAGCACCACGGCCCGCGCATGGAGATGTTGCGGAACTTCACCGCGTGGTTGTGGTAGATGAATTCGCGGCCGGTTTTCTTGTCCACCGCGCCCCACACCTTGCCGCCCACGTCGGGCATCGCCGTCACGCGGAGGCGGTCGCTTTCCAGCGTCACCGTCCGCCAGCGTTGCGTTACGGCGGTCGCGGTCGAACCGTCGAAGAAGAAATACGGATACCGCGGCTTGTCCGTCGCCGGGACGGGATCCGGATCCGAAAACGGATAGGTGGGGAAATCGGTTTCGCCCACCTCGACCGTGGCCGCGGCGAGCGTCCAGGCGGTTCCGGCGGCGCAAGCGGCCAGCAGGGGTTTGAACGTCATTTTTCGAGTTCCACGAGCGTTTCGAAACGGGCGGTGCGCGGGAACATGTCGAAGAGCTTCACGCGCGAAACGCGGTAGTTCTTCACGATCGGCGCCAGGTCGCGCACGAGCGTCGCCGGATCGCACGACACGCAGAAGATGCGCGGCGCGGACGACGCGGCCAGCCATTCCGGGACGCCCTTCTCCATCCCGCCGCGCGGCGGATCCACGATCACCGAAGTGTGCGCGCCGACTTTGATGCGCTTCAGGTTGCCGCCCACGCGCTCGCAGAAGAAGTTCGCCCGCACCCCCAACGACGCCGCGTTTTCCTTCGCGAACGCCACGGCGCTTTTGACGCTCTCCACGCCCACGAGCCGGCCGAGACCCGAAGGATCGGCCTTCGCGCACGCCAGCCCGAACACGCCCACGCCGCAGTAGAGGTCCGCGAGGTTGCGGGCGTTGTCCGCCCCCGCGAGGTAGTCCGCGCGCACCGTCTTCACGAGTTCGTCGCCGACCTTGGGGTTCACCTGGTAGAAACCGTCCGCCGCCACCTTGAACTTGAGTCCTGCCGTCTGCTCCGTGAGCGACATGCCCGCGGGAGCGTCGCCAAGCCACCATTTCACGCCGTCCACCGGCGTGAAGCGCACGGTCACCGTCTCCGCCTCGGCGGCGGATCGCCGCACGTTTTTCGCGCCCTGCGTGAGCAGCGCGAACACGCCCGCGCGGATCTGCGGCAACGCGCGGTTGATCTCCTCGCACGCGAGGGGATCCGCCGTCACGTCCACCACGTCGTGCGACTGCTCCCGGAGGTAGCCCATGATCCATTTGCCGCCCGCCCGCCGCACGTGGTAGACGGCCTTGTTGCGGTAATGCTCGCTGCGCCCCGCCACGACTTCCACGTGCGCGTAGGAAAGCCCGATTTTGCCGAGGAAGTTCCCGAGCTGGTCCTGCTTGTGGCGGAGTTCGGCGGCGTAGTTCACGCCCGCGTACACCATGCCCGGCACCGTCGGGCCGGGATCGACGCGGTCCGGCGAACGCTCGAGGATTTCCGCGCAGCGGGCGCGCACGAAGTTCTTCTTCTGCTCCGTCAGTTCCGCGCGGACCGTCTCGCCCGCGAACGCGCCGGGCACGAACACCACGCGACCGTCCCCGAGGCGCCCCAAACCGTCGCCGCCGTAGACGTTCTTTTCGATTTTCAGGGTGACCGTCATGTCAATCCTTCTTCTTTCCGAAAACGAGCCCGTAGACAAGCACCACCGCGAAGCAGATCGCAGGCACGAAGAAGCTCGCGCGCAGCGACTGGGACGACGCGTGCAGGTTCGCGTCCACCGCCGCGTCGAACGCGGGCACCAGCTTCGCCCAGCAGCCGGGCTTGTCGATGATCGACGCCATCCACGGCGTGAGCAGCGCGCCGCCCACGATCGCCATGATGAGCCCGGCCGCGCCCAGCTTGTGCGCGCGCGGATCGATTCCGCCGAGGCCGATGCCGTAGATCGTGGGGAACATCAGCGACATGAAGCCGCTCATCGCGCACAGGCACGCGACGTTCCACGAGAACGGCAACGACCCGACGGTGAAGACGACCGTGCTCGGCAGATACGCCACGCCCAACGAGGCGAGCACCGCGCAAAAGGCGAACGCCGCCATCATGTGCGCGGGGTTGAACCACTTCATGAGGAAGGTGCAGACCCAGCGACAGACGATGAACAGGCACAGCGCGATCAGGTAGTAGCTCGCCGCCTTCGCCGGCGTCACGCCCAGTTCCTTCTGGCAGTAGACGTTCATCCACGTCCACGCCGCGATCTGGACTCCCACGTAGAACACCTGCGCCACCACGCCCAGATACCAGCGCGGCGAACGGAAGAGGATTCCGAGCACGACGCGGATCGGCGTGCGCTCCGCCTCCGGGCGGTCGATCGCCGTCGGCTTCGAAAGGAAGAAGCCGAACCAGATCAGCGCCGCCACGGCGCACAGTCCCACGTAGGGGACGCACACCCAGAAGAGCTCGTGGTGGACGACCGCCTGCAGCGCCTCGGGCGCCATCGCCAGGCGCTCGTCCGTCGTCGAGGAATTGAGGTTGGCGAGGATGAGCTGCTGCGCGAGGACGATGCCCGCGAGCGAACCGAGCGGATTGAACATCTGCGCGAAGTT
>JAKSOX010000163.1 GCA_024405335.1 Kiritimatiellia bacterium | reverse complement strand
TCGGCGGCAAAACGCTCGGCGCGTTCCGTCCGCTTGCCGAGGCCGACGTCCGCGAAATCCTGAAACTGGCGGCGAGTGGTTGCGGCAGGTGAACGCGGGAAATGGCGGGGCGGGAGCGGTCCTCGTTTTTTGGGACTTGCGAAACGGTGCGGAATCGTGTATCATACCTGCCATTGCCCGTGGCGGAGGAACGACGCCGATTTCCCGATCCGGGATTTTGAACGAAAGTTCCTTCTCGGGCATTGTGTGAATGTATGGTCACAACCAAAGGAGTACGACGATGAGGAAGCTGCTGTTGGCGGCGGCCGCGTGCGCATCCGTTTGCGCATGGGCGGACACCGCCTATCCAGTGCCTGCGGGCACGGCCGAGGCGAATCTGAAGAAAGTCTTGGCGTTCAAGGAAAGCGCCTACTGGAAGGCGGCGCCGTTCGCGGTGGCGGCCGTCGATCCCGTGGCGGGCGTCCGCCGCACGCCGGACGCGTTCCCGGAAGACGGCGACTTCACCGGTCCCGTGCGCGCGCTGCTCGCCAAAGGCGAATACGAAGGCGCGTCCTTCCTGCTGTACGGTTTCGACGACGTGGAAGGCGTGCACGCGCAGGTGAACGTGCCCGGCGTCGAGGCGGACGTGAAAATCGTCAAGGTCTGGTACCAGTCCGGCACGTCCTGGGGCAGCTTCTTTTCCGACCACACGCGCCGCGTGGCGACGCCCGAGCTGATGGTGCACGACGACGACGTGCTGTTCGTGGACCACGAGGACAAGGAAAACTACATCCGCTGCGACTATTCCAAGGGCAATTCGGCCTACCGCTGGGTGTCCTTCGAAGGACGCGCGGTGGACCACACCGGCTACGGCGAAATCAACACCGGCTGGATCCACGACGCGCCCGCGCTGAAGCCGTTCAAGCTCCCGAAGGGCGAATTCAAGCAGCTGATCGTGACGTTCCACGCGCCGGCCAACGCGCAGCCCGGGCTCAAGAAGGGCTCGATCGCGCTGTCCGTCAAGGGCAAGAAGGTCTGCGACGTGCCGGCCGAAGTGAAAGTGCTGCCGTTCGAGCTGCCGCTCCCGGCCACGTTCCGCGACCTCGACCGCCGTTTCTTCGCCGCGCCCTACGGCGGTTTCGGCGGCTACGAGCCCGCGAACGAAAAGAAGATGCGCAACATGGTCGCGCACAACGTCCGCAACTGCCTGCTGCCCGGAATCACCACGCCTTCCGAGGCGAAGAAGGCCTACGACATGTTCAAGCGCTGCGGTTTCGACACGGAGCACCTCTTCACGGCGCTGCCCGGCTGCGGCATCACCACGAGCTATCCCGCCAAGGAAACGGACGGCGCCTACGCCAACCACGTGAACGCCACCAACACCTACGCCAAGGCGATGGACGCCATCCGCGAGGTGTTCGGTCCCACGGTGAAGGCCTACTCCTACGGCATCGACGAAGGCAGCGCCTGGGCGGTCCGCGCCGAGCGCGCGACCTGGAAGGGCGTCCACCGCGCGGGCGGCAACACGATCGTGGCCACCCAGTGGCATCCGTTCATCCTCTTCAACCTCGACTTCGCCAACGTGCCGCGCCATCCGCGCGCCGCCAAGCGCAAAAACGCCGACGCCTACCACGACGGCAACCCCGGCGGCATCATGGGCTGGTACGCCGACCCGCACTCCGGCCCCGAGAATCCGGACTACACGCGCCGCATCTACGGCTGGCAGACCTGGCGCAACAACTACGACGCCTCCTGCCAGTACATCCTCGCGCGCAACAACTGGAACGACTTCTGGATTCCCGCCGAGGCGTTTCTGCGCGGGCTGATGCTCGTGTACCCGCAGGCCGGCGACTTCCTCGACACGATCGAGTGGGAAGGCCTCCGCGAAGGCATGGACGACGTCCGCTACGGCACGCTGCTCAAACAGCTGGGCCAGAAGTGCAACCAGTCCAAGGACATGGACACCGTCTACGCCGGCCGCGCCGCGCTCACGTGGGTCGCGCAGGTCGACTGCGAACGTTCCGAACTGAAGTATCTCCGCTATGAAATGGTGCGCCGCATCCTCGATCTCCAGGCGCGTCTTGCGAAGGAGGGCAAGTAAATGAATCTCGTTTCCGTCAAATCGTTGGGGTGCGTCCTCGCCGCCGCCGCCGTCCAGGCGACGTTCGCGGCCGACGCGCCGAAGTACTCCGTTCCCGCCGAATACGCCGCCTGCACGAACCTCGCGCAGAACGGCAAGATCCGCGGCGCGTGGCAGAAGGACATGGTCGACGCCGCCAAGGCCTCGGACTTCGCGAAACTCGCCGCGCTCGTGGACGCGCTCGCCAAGAAGCCAGTGCAGGGCCCGGTGCTCGACGTGTGGCTCGCCACGGCCGACGCCGTGGTGGACGCGGGCCTCGCGCAGAAGAAGAAAAAGCCCGAAGAGCAGAAGGAAGTGATGGCCGGCTTCCGCGAAGGCGGCACCACGTTCGGCCTGTGGCAGGGCAAGGACGGCCTCGACAAGGCGCCCGACCAGGCGTACTTCTCGCTGGCGCGCAACCTGCTGCTGAACAAGATGCCGCAGAAGCTCTCGCTCGTCGAGCAGTCCAAGCGCAACGCCCGCGTGCTCGATCTCGCCAACAAGGCGGGCACCGCGACCGCGCGGCAGCAGGCCGTCGACGCCGTGAAGGCGTTCGCCCTCTCGGCGAAGCCCGTCACCGCCGCCGAGTCGAACGTGGTGGCGTCCGCCCGCAACGACCGCTTCCGCTCCCTCGCCGCCGGCAACAAGTGGGAGGCGTACGCCGCGTTCGCGCGGGAATACGCCGCGAAGCGCGCCGACCTGATGACGCCCGGGCTCAAGGCCGAAATGCTCGCCCGCGAAATGATCGGCTGGGACCGCGCCGACCTCGAGAAGCCCTACCTCAAGGCGCGCGACGAGTTCATGAAGCTGCCGCTCGACGGCGCCCGCTTCAACGCCGTCCGCGTCTACCGCGCCGACGTCCGCAACGCGGCGCACGTGTGGTTCGTGCTGAGTCCGCTCGTGGACAAGCGCCAGCAGCTGTTCAAGGGCAACACGCTCGGCGCTCTGCTCGAGTTCTGGTTCAACAACGCCTGCGACCGCGGCGATTTCGACGGCGCCTGCCGGGCGTACGACGAAATCAAACGCCTCGACGAGCAGATGGGCAAGCTCTGGAAGGAAGAGGAGGCGCGCGTCGCCGCCGCCCGCGAAATCGAGCGCATCTCCCGCCAGAACAACCTCAAGTTCACGCCGTACGTCCGCAACCAGGAAATCGAGCGCCCCGCCGGCTACGTCTGGCGGTGCCGCGACCGTTTCGTGCGCACGGCGATGGAACGCGCCGAGTACGCGCGCGCCATCCCCGAACTCGAGAAGTCGCTCAATCCGCGCGACGGCAACGCCACGGCCTACTTCTCCCTCGCCTGCTCCTATTGGAAAATCGGCAAGCTCGACAAGGCGCTCGCGACGTACGAACTCGTGATCGGCACGAACACGATGGCCCGCGCCGACGCGAAGGCCAAGGCGGCGTACCGCAAGGCGCGCCTGCAGGCGACTTCGCCCGAGGACCTCGTCAAGCGCCTCAACGCGCTCCGCGGCGACAAGGACGACGCGCAATGGTTCGACGCGCTCCGCACCGCGGGCCTCGAGCTCTTCAACCAGGACAACTCCCGCGAGAACGTCCCCTACCTCAAGGCCGTGATCGCCGCGAGCCGCGAGCTCGTCTGGCCGGACGAAAAGGTGGAGTACAAGCTCACGTGGCTGCCCGACGCGCCCACGACCGCCGAAGGCGCGCTCAAGACCGGCGTGTTCGACAAGCTCGCCTGCGAAAACCGCATGGGCCGCTACCAGGTGTTCGAGAACTACAGCCGCACCGGCGAACGCGCGATCCTGAAGAGCAAGGTCGAAAAGCCGAACCTCGCCGCGGACAAGCCCGGCAAGGAAGCGGCCGTGTGCGCGTGCTACGACGCGAACGGCCTGCACGTGTACATGAAGTTCAACGACCCGGACGCGTGGAAGGCGCGCGACGGCATCGCCAGCGGCCTCTACTTCGAATACGATTTCCAGCCCGGCGGCGATTCGCCCTGGCATTGGAACATGGTCACGCGCGCGGACGAGCCGAACGTGGACCAGGGCGCCGTGTGGGACGCCCCGCGCAAGGGATTCAAGGTCGGCGCCGAATACATCAAGCAGGACGCGGTCTCCACCGAAAACTGCCACGTGTTCCACCTGTACGTGCCGTGGATCCTGTGCTGGAACGAGTTCCCGAAGGAAGGGGACGTCTGGCGCCTCGTGCTCGTGGCGGGCTGGGCGGGCCAGTTCGGCGCGATGGGCGCCGGCGGCGTGCACGAGCTCGGCCGCGGCATGCACATGACCTTCGGCGAAATCCCCGCCGACGTCCGCGCGAAGATGACCAAGGGCCTTCTCCGCGAAGCGGTGCGCGACTACCACATGGTGCGCGACAAGTGGGAGAACGCCAGCTTCTGGGCCGACGCAGACCTCGGCGATCCAGCGTTCAACGACAAGGTCGCCTGGCCGTTCATGAAGGACTGCGACGCGCTCGCGAACGAATGCTGCAAGCCGGACCTCTCGGACGAGCGCGCGAAGGAAATCCTCGAGACGCGCCTCTTCGACCTCGCCGACTTCCGCCTGGCGCTCGACGCGAAGCGTTCCGCGTACTTGCAGGAACAGTTCTTCGCGAAGTGATTCGCCCGCTCGGCGCATGGGCGCAGACGCTGGACGAAGGC
>JAKSOX010000162.1 GCA_024405335.1 Kiritimatiellia bacterium | reverse complement strand
TCCCGGCACGTGGTGACGTTGAAGTCGGTCGTGTCGAACTTTTTGTTCGGCGGCAAGCCGTTCGGATTGAAGTACTTCGTCCTGTCCATGCCCAACGCCGCCGCCCGCGCGTTCATGCGCCCCACGAACCACGGCACCGCCGTGCTTTCGCTTTTCGCGCAGTCCGGATCGTTCAGCGCGCTCCATTCCGCGAGCGCCAGCGCGGAATCGTTCGCGCTGCGCACCATGAGCCCGGAAAGCAGCTGCTCCACGGTCACCGGAACGCCCGGCTTCAAATCCATCGAGCTCGGTTCGGATTTGTACACCTCGGCGGAGGGCTTCACTTCGGAGCCGAATCCGTACCGCCCGGCGGCGACGTCCTCCAGCACGAGCAGCGCCGTCATCAGCTTCGTCACGCTCGCGGGACGCGCGGGCTGGTCGGCGTTGGACGCGAAAAGGACGCGCCCTTTTTCGTCCGCCGCCAACGCGCCCACGTAGGGCGTGCGCCGCCACGGCGTTTCCGCCGCCGGCTGCGCTGGCGCGGCCGGCGGTTTCGCCGCCGCCCGCACGGCGGGTTTCCGCACGGACCGGCTCTTCTTAACGGCCGCGTCGGCGGACGCCGCGGCGAGACAGCACGCCAGCGCCGCCAACGCCAACGGCAATTTGCGGAACGTCGTCATGGCCTTACAGCGAGAACTCGGGGATTTTCAGCGTCTCGCCGCCCTTCTCGGCGGACATGTGCGCGTAAACGCCGGACACCGTGGTGTCCAGCGCGGTGATCACGTCCACGCAGGGCTTGTGGTCCTTCAAAATGATCGCGCGCAGGAAATCGTCCGTGAGATACCCGTGGCTGCCGCCGTGGCCGCCGCCGGGTACGCCGGGAGGCAACGGCAGGCGCAGACGCTGCACGCCCTTCGCGAGATTGTTGTCGCCCACGTAGCGGTCGTTGCGGTAGCAGCCGAGCTGTCCGAAGCAGCGGCCCAGTTCGCCGCCGTAGCCGGGCAGATCCCACGCCACCGTCATGCGGGCGGACGCGCCCGTCTCGCACTTGAAGAACGCGACTTCGTGCCCGAAGCGGTTGCCGTACGGGTTGTTCCCCGCGGCATAGCATTCCTGCGTGGACGGCAATCCGACGCAGCTCACTTCCGTGAAACGCTTGTGGGTCACGCAGGTGTAGAAGCCGTTCGAGTGCGTGGGGTAGTACTGCGGCGGCAAACCGACGCGCCAGCCCTTGTAGCTGCCGATGCCGCCGCCCTTCTTCCCGATGCCGAAATGGAAATATTCGCCCTCCGTGTAGGCGATTTCGCCGAGCGCCCCCGCCTCGTAGAGAGCGCGCATTTCGAACGTCTGCGGACGGAACGCCGTCGTTTCGTTCATCTGGTAGACCTTGCCGGACCGTTTGACGGCGTCCAGCAGCTTCGGCACGAACTCGAGCTGGTCCTTGCCCAGCAGCGCGGGAACGGCCGTGGTGACGTGCAGGCCGTGCTCCAGCGCCATGATGCACAGCCGCACGTGGCTCGCCGCGTCCGTGGCGACGTAGAGCGCCTCGACCTTGTCCTCGGCGGCGTGCTTGATCAGTTCTTCGCAGCTCGGGTACGTCTTCGGCGCGCCCACTGCCTTCTGGAGCGCCTTGCAGCGCTCGGGATCGAGATCCGTGCAGGACACGACCTCGCAGTTCGGATGGTTCTGGTAGCCGAACGCCGCGCCGAACTGGCACACGCCGTAGCCGGCGATGCCCACGCGCACCTTGCGGTCCGAAAACGGCTGCCACGTCTTCGTGCGGTCGCAGCCGCCCTCGATTTCGTCGAAGCCCTGCACCGGCGCCTTGCCGCCCTGGTTCTTGCCGTCCGCCGCCGTCGCCGCCGCCGCGAAAAACGCCGCGCCCGCGCCCATGAAACCGCGTCTCGTCAAATCCACTTCGTGCCTCCTTGTCTTTTGGTGTCCGTTAAACGCCGCCCGTCACTCGTAGCGCAGACAATCGATCGGATTGAGGCGCGACGCGCGGTAGGCGGGGTAAAAACCGAAGAACATGCCCACGAGGGAAGAAAACAGAAACGCCCCCACCGCGCTGGTCCACTCGATCAGGATCGGCCAGTGCTGGATTTCGCCCACCAGCTTCGCGCCGCCCACGCCCACCACCACTCCGATCGCGCCGCCCACCGTGGACAGCACGATCGACTCGAGTATGAACTGCATCAGGATGTTCACGGGCGTGGCGCCGATCGCCATGCGCAGGCCGATTTCCTTGATTCGCTCCGTGACGGACACGAGCATGATGTTCATGATGCCGATGCCGCCCACCAGCAGCGAAATCGCCGCCACGGCCGTGAGGAGCACCGTCATCAGCCCGGACACGGAACCGATCGTGTTCATTATCTCCGTGGTGTCGCGCGTTTCGAAGTCGTCGTCCTGGTAGTCCGCCAGATGGTGGCGCTGGCGCAGAAGCTGGGTGATTTCGCGCTTCGCCTCGTCCAAGTCGTCCATCGAACGGAGCGACAGGTTCATCATGTTCACGCTCTTGAACTTGGAACGCTGCAGCACGCGCCCCACCGTGGTGTACGGCGCCATCACCACGTCGTCCTGGTCCTGTCCCCAGCCGTTCGCGCCCTTGGAGCCGAGCACGCCCACGACCTTGAACGGCATCTTGCCGAACCGCACGGACTGCCCCACGGGGTTTTCGTCCCCGAACAGGTTGGCCACCACCGTGGCGCCCAGCACGCACACGCGCGAGCAGTTGCGCTCTTCGGCTTCCGAAAAGAAGCGGCCTTCGGCGACTTCCCAGTTGCGGATTTCCGGCATGTCGGAAGACACGCCAGTGACGCGGCCCATCCAGTTCTTGTCCTGCCGGATCATCTGCACGTTGACGTTCACCGAAGGCGAAACGCTCTGCACGAGATGCCCGAGCTCGCGCTTGACGGCCTTCGCGTCCTCGGCCGTCATCGTCTGGCCGGAGCCCATGCCAGCGTGCACCGCGCCCTGCTGCCGGCGCTCCGGAAACACCATCAGGAGGTTGTTGCCCATGGACGAGATTTCCGCGACCATCATCTTCTGCGCGCCCTTGCCGATCGCCAGCACGGCGATCACGGCGGCGATGCCCACGATGATGCCCAGGCACGTCAAGAGCGAACGCGTTTTGTTGCGCAGGATGGCCAGCAGCGCCACCTTGAAGATCATCATGAAATTCACGGCGTCGCCTCCGCGGGTGCGGACGATTTCGCGCCGTCGTCCTTCACGAGTTTGCCGTCGCGCATCACGAGGTGCCGCTTCGCGTAGGCGGCGATGTCGTCTTCGTGCGTGACCATCACGATGGTGATCCCTTCGTTGGAAAGTTCCGTGAAAAGGTTCATGATCTCGATCGAAGACTTCGTGTCCAGGTTGCCGGTGGGTTCGTCGGCGAACAGCACGGGCGGCTCGTTCATGAGGGCGCGCGCGATGGCCACGCGCTGCTGCTGGCCGCCGGAAAGCTGGGCGGGCGTGTGCGTGCCGCGCCCGCCCAGGCCCACGCGCTTGAGCAGTTCCAGCGCGCGGCGGCGGCGCGCGGCGTGGGAAAGCCGGCCCAGGTAGAAATCCGGCAGTTCCACGTTTTCGATCGCAGAGGTGCGCGGCAGCAGGTTGAAGTTCTGGAACACGAACCCGAGCTTGCGGTTGCGGATGTGCGCGAGCTCCGTGCGCGAACGGGCGGCGACTTCGATGCCGTCGAGCTTGTAGCTGCCGCTCGTGGGCACGTCGAGGCAGCCCAGGATGTTCAGCATCGTCGACTTGCCCGAACCCGACGCGCCCATGATGGCCACGAATTCGCCGTTGTCGATCGTGAGCGACACGCCGTCCAGCGCGTTCACGGGCTCTTCGCCCGCCGCGTAGATCTTGCGCATGTCCTTGATTTCGATCAGATGCTCCATGTCGCCTTCCCCGCCGCGTCCAGAAAGAGCGTGCGGCGGCGCGCCGCCCAGCACAGGTACGCCACCGTCACGAAAAACGACGCCGGCACGCGCGGCAACGCGCCGACCTTCGCCGCCAGCAGCGTGGTGCGCCCGCCCAGCCCCATCGGCCCGATGCCGAGCTCGTTCGCCTCCTTCAATATCCGCTTTTCGAGCTTTGCCAGCGTCGGATCCGGCGAACGGTCGCCGAAATCGCGCAGCAGCTGCAGCTTCGCCGCCTCGTAGGCGGACGCGCGGTCGCCGCCCACGCACACGCCCGCCACGCCCGGCGCGCAGCCGAACCCCTGCGCCGCGTGGATCGCGTGCAGCACGCACTTGCGCACGCCCTCGAGATCGCGCCCCGCGCCCAGCGACGCGTCCGGCAGCGAATACTGCCGCGACACGTTCTCGCTGCCGCCGCCCTTCATCAGCAGCGTCACGCGCGGATCGCCGCCGGGCGCGTAGTGCACCACGGGCGCGCCGGCGCACACGTTGGAATCCACGGACTTGCCCGTGACGGAGTCGATCGTGTTGCGGCGCAGCCACCCCCGCTCTGTGGCCAGCTCCACGGCCTTGCCCAGAACGGCGGGCGTCACTTTGCGGCGCAGCGATTCGTGGACGTAGAACGCGAGCGTGCCCGTGTCCTGGCACAACGGCGTCCCTTCGCGCGCCGCCACCGCCGCGTTGTCGAGCACCGTCTTCAGCACCATCGCCGCCGAAGAGCCCTTCTCCTCGCGGCGGAGCGCCGCGCGCAGCGCCTTGAGCGCGTCCGCGGGCAACGCGCTGGACGTGCGCCGGATCAATTCCGCGACAAGCGCGACGATGGAAGGTTGTTTCATG
>JAKSOX010000161.1 GCA_024405335.1 Kiritimatiellia bacterium | reverse complement strand
GTGGGTTTGTGGTACAATGCGCGTGTTTCTGGAATTGGCAACGTGGAGGGGGAAATGGAATTCGCAAGCTTGATCGCCGAATTCGGCGCGCGGTACGGCATGGCGGATTTGACGCCGGACGAAAACGGCGCCGTCGGGTTCGTCGTCGACGGCCGCACCGTCGCCATCCGCCATTGGCCGGAATCGGGTTGCGTGGTCGCTTCGATCGAAATCGCCGAGCCGGGCGCCGGCGCGGAGCCGATGAACCGGCTGCTGATGCGGGCCAACCAGACGCTCTTCGTGCTGGACGGCATGGCGATCGTTTTCGATTCCGGCCGCGAGCGGTATCTTCTGCTTTCCCGCTTCGACGCCGACGCGCTGGATTTCGTCGGTTTCGACGCGAAAATCGCGCAACTGCTCGACCGGGCGGACCAGTGGGGTTCGTTTTTCGAGAAGTTCCGCGCGTTCGCCGAGGAATCGAAAGCGTGGGATGACGACCTTCCGCCGCCCGACGTCGTTTCCGGGATCGATTTCATGCGCGTTTGACTTTTCCGGAAATTCGCACGTAACCTTTTGTCCGCCTGCGCGTATACTGCACGTCGCGATTTGAATCGAACAACACAAGCAAGGAGAAAAAGAAATGCCCGGTCCCAGTAGCGTGAACACGAACAACACGTCGCTTTTCGACGCGTTCAAGCAGTTGACCGTCGGCCGCGAAATGAACCGCGGCACGCTCGAAGCGGTGAAGAAGGACGGCAAGGTCGTCGAGCTCAAATGCTCCCAGCACCATTTCTACAGCGGCGAAGTCAAGGTTTCCCAGCAGGACGCGCAGGATCTGCGCGCCTTGCTGAAGACGGCCGTCTACGAAACCATCGACATGGAATTCGGCCGGATCACCGGCAGTTTCATCGTGGACCGCGGCCTGGAGGACGAACAGGTCGGGAAGCTTTTCGCGTTGAAAAAAGATCTCGTGGACGCGCTCGACCAGCGCTTTGGCATCACGGGCGACACGCGGCTGCTGCGTTCGGACATCGAGAAAGTCATCGCGAACGTGCAGGTGGTGGTTGACGAACTCAAGGACATGTCCGTCGAAAATCTCCAGAAAGTCGAGACAAAGGATCTGCTGGACATCCTCGACGCCCCCCAGCGCCTCGACGACATCGAGCGCGAGTGGGACAAGGATCACCCCGGCCGGAAGTTCTCGGGGCAGCGCGTCGTGGATCTCTGCCGCAACCAGGAATACGTGAAGTACGCGACGCTCCTGTGGAAGCACGACATCACGCTGTGCTCCGCGAAGAGCGGGAAAGTCGGCGACAAGCCGTCGCAGGGCGCGCCCAAGGGCGGCAAGTTCGAGGTTGCCCAGGGCTCGTCGGCCGCGGTGCTCAAGCAGTGCGCCGAAAAGTACCGCGACAACGCGACCGCCGTGCTGATCTTCGGCGACTCGAGCCACCACGGCGGCTACATCACCGGCAGCGGACAGGAAGAAGACATGACGCAGTGCGCCACGGCGCGGAGCATGGCGGCGTTCGTGGGCATGGGCTACACGAAGCCGAGCGAAGTGGACAAAGTCATCAATTTCACCCTCAACGAAATCGGGTTGGCGAACGCGCCCGCGTCGAACGGCATCCTTTCCAAGAACGTCATCGACAACATCGGCGGCAAGGCACTCGCCCAGGAATTGATCGCCCGCTACATGGACATGGCGGCGCCGAGTTTCTCCCCGTCTTTCTCCAGCACGGACCTGAGCGGCTCGAACCAGTGGATGTGGGACGCGCGTGAGATTCTGGGCACGGCGAAGACCGACGTGGCGACGATGACCCCCGAAGAAAAGACGCAAACGGCCAAGGAGGTCGCCAATTCCAAGAATTTCATCAACACGTTCTTCGCGTTCCAGTTCGGCCAAAAATGGGGCGACCAAGGCGAAACGGTCGCGCTGACCGCGGAAGAGAAGACGAAGTACGGCGAAATGAAAACGCGCGCCGGCCTGCAAGGCCAGATGGACGAATGGGGCATCGAGAAGAGCGAGGTCAGGGCAAACAAAAAGCTCAATCAAGGATTCTTGAAGGTGTCGCGCGGGCAGGAGATGATGCGGTGCATCACGTTCGCCGCCGACAAGCTCCGCGAAAAGGGCATCGACGTGTTCGACGACGACACGGACGTGCAGATGGAGAAACTGCTGAAGCTGGTCGCCACCGGCGAATACAAGGAAATCCTCGACGAGGCGAACAAGAACTACGCGGCGGTGCTCGAGCGGAAATTCGACGACATGCTCGGCGCGCTCGAGCGCGTCGGCGTCAAGCGCCTCGTGGGCGGCCCGATCGGCTGCGGCTTCTTCTGCAACGACGACAAGGTCGTGGCGAAGGCGTTCGCCAACGCGGTCGCCCGGCACAACGTGGACTTCATCTTCGCCAGCTACGACGGCGAGGCGAAAGACGGCCATCTCCCGTTCTGGAAGGAAGCGTTCCAGACGAAGAGCGCGGCGCCGGCGAAGCCCGCGGCGCCCGCGGTGTCGCCGGAGATGTTCGACGTGCAGACGGGCTACGAGCTCAAGGAGCTCGGCGCGAAGACGTCCAAAAAGTACCAGTTCAAAAAGCCCAACGGACGATTGGTGTTCAACCGGGACGCGATCAAGCAGGACATGGAACTCTACTGCAAGGGCAAGAACCTCCGCGAGAAGTTCGCCTTCGCCCTGAACCTGTTTTCCGAAAAGAGCCCCGGGTTCAAGCACCGCGACGACGAGCAGAGAGATGAATATCTTTCGGTGCTCCCGTATTTGGCCGGCGATCTCGCCGACAAGGAAATCACCACGCCCACGAGCATGAACCTTCGCCTTTACGACACGATGCACACGTATGGAAACCCGCGCCTCAACGGAGAACTCTACGACGAACTGGCGGATTTTCTGTCCACCGTGGCCGACGTCATCAAGGCCGGCTGAGCAATTGACGCGCGGAATCCACACGTGGTACCACATTCACTTTAAGCGTTGGAGCGGCGGGTGCCGCGCCGACATGATGGCAGAAAAACAGGCGCGGAATCTTCCGCGCGGAAAGAAAGGAACGGGCGATGGGCAGTTTTCAGGTTTCCGACTTCAGGGCGATGATGGGCAAGTACAATCTGGGCCAGGTGACGGTCCAGCAGGACTCGAACGGGAAGCAGTCCCTGGCGCTCGTCAACAACCACGCCTTCTTTACGGGGCGCAACGTGGTGCAGCTGGACGGCGCGGCCAACGAGCGGCTCCGCACTGACTTCTTCAACGCGATCAAATCGTACATGGCGGGCCGGGGCGCGAATCTGTCGGAAGGTACGGACGCCAGCGCGTTCCTCGCGGCGATCAAGGAGGATCTGCTCGGCGAGGCGAACAAGCAGCGCGGCCTCGACCGCTCCGGTGACGTCGCGCGGATCCTCGACAAGCTGGACGTGGCGGTGGCGACCGGCGACTACCGGATCGGCCGCGGCGAAAACCCGCCGTCGCTCGCGGAGAGATTCGTCATGGTGGGCGACATCGGAAGCCAGGAGGGCGGCAACATCTCGCTCGCCGACACCAAGCAGAAGCGGCTGACGGACAGCTCGCTCTTCCGCGCCCGCCAGATGCTGGACGCCGGCAACGCGGAGTTCGACAAGGATCTGGTGTCGCTCTGCGCATCCAATCTGAAGCTGTCCAAGACGCAAGTCAAGACCTATCTCTCCACGCGCCCGGAAACGCTGCTGCTGGGCGCGAAGAAACAGCTGGAGGAGATGTTGGCCGGGATGGGCGCGCGTGAACTGAACGACCTCGTGGTCAACCTGACGCGGGGCGATCTGGCGCGGGTGGCGCTCATGAAGTCCATGACCGTCCTGCACGCCGAATACTCATCCGCGAAGGGGCTGGCCACCTTGACCGGCGGGGCGAAGGACGCCGCGCAGCAGCTGCGCGGCGAGGCGCCGTTCTCGATCGCGCGGCTGGCGGCCGACGGCGGCCTCAAGCCGCTGCTGCTGGCGCTGGGCGACCTCAAGGCCGATCCCGCGCAGACCCGGACCGTCCGGATGTTCGGCGTGGACGTCGCGCTCTCCGTCGGCGAGGACGGGAAGCTCATGGCGCAGACCGGGAATGTCAAGTTCGACGCATTCGGCAGCCCGAAGGTGATGCTGGCGACGCTGGAGAACTCCTTGACGCTCAGCGGGGACGACGTGGACGTCCGGAAGCTCGCCGCGCTCATGGACGACCCCGCCTACGTCACGGCGAACGCCGAAGGCGAACGCCGGATGCGCCTTGTCGCAACGGCCGTCGTGCACGCCAAAACGGGACTCGGCGAGCAGGGCCTCCAGTGTCTGGAGGGTGCGGCGCTGCACGAGCTGGCGAGGGCGGTCGCGCAGGGACGGGTCGACGTCCAGGGCGTCAACGCCCGGATCAAGGAACTGGCCGCGAACCAGATGTACTCGGCCGACATGGTCGGGCAAATCAGAAACTTCGAGAACGCCGACGGCGCGGACAAAGTAAGCATCTCGAACAAGCGCCAGGACGGCACGCCGGCGCTCAACAAGTTCGCGGCCGACCTCTTCTGCAACGACGAGCCCTGGATGTTCGACACGACGAAGGCCGTGAAGGGAATGCGCGTCGCCCAGACGGTCCGGCAGCACGCGGACGTGGTGGCGCATCTGCTGGAGCATCCCGAGGATCTCGACAATCTGGACTTCTTCGGCGGCGAAGCGGGCGGCGTGGTCCTGAAGCATCCGATTCTGCAGCTGCTGAACGCGATGCGCGAGAGCGGAGTGGCCG
>JAKSOX010000160.1 GCA_024405335.1 Kiritimatiellia bacterium | reverse complement strand
GGGAAGATCGTCACGGAAGGATCGTTTCTGCGCCGCGTGATCTTCTCCGAAAAATCCGCCGCCCGCGAACGTTGAGCAAATCGCGTCGTTCAAGGCGTCGCGCAAATCGCCGCCGCTGGTGGCGCTGCTGCCGCCGCCGCCTCTGTTTTGCCGCCTTTGCTGGTGCCTCCGCCTCTGCCGCCTTGCCCCGGCGAAGCGCAGCCACAATGCAGGTTGGCCGGGGGTGATTTGGGTTGTTTTTTGGCCGCTTCGCGTGATATACTCGCCCATGTGGATCTGAATGGCTACATACGCAAAACGCTGCCCGGCAAATTTTCCTTTGCCTTGGCTGCCGTTTTCGCCGTTTTCGCCGCGTGGGCCGCGCCGGAAGGCAAGCCGCTCTTCTGCATCGCGGGCAATTCGCCGGTGCCGATCGAGGGGTTCAAGCCTTCGTCGCACGACCGCATCGAGTGAAGGTGCAGTTGATGCCGGAATCATATACCATTTCCGCGCTCTTTTGCGCGCGCGACCACGGCGAAACGGCGGCTGACCGCTTGTCGTTCGGTCTTTTCACGGATGCGGACAAATGGCACTTCCATTACAAGGACGCGATTCACCAGCCGCCCGACATGTCGGTCAAGTCGGGAGTGCTTCTCGAGTTGTCGCTTTCCGCGAAAGGCGGTCTTGTCGTCAACGGCGAACAGGTGCCGGGCAGTGCGGTGGACGAAGCGGATTTCGTCCCCGGCGGCGGATTTCTTCTAACCCGCCCGGCGTTTTTTTCGTATAATATGGGCGATGGGCGTGTTGTCTGACATGAAATCCGACCTTGAAGCGTCGGCGTCGGAGCTTTTGGACGAGTACAAGGACCGGCTCATGGTCCAGGCCCTCGGTCTTTGCCGGGATGCGGCGGAGGCGGAAGACCTGGTCATGCGCACGTTCGAGGTGTACTTTTTCAAGCGCGACCGGTACGATCCGCGCCGCGGCAGTTTGCTGGCGTGGCTGCGCACGGTGATGCGCAATTTGCAGACGGATTCGAACCGGCGGCGGAAAGTGCCGGAAGTCGTTTTGCCGCCCGAAAACGTCGAACGGGTGTCGGACGCGCAAACCGCCGCCGGATTCCAGAATCGCGACGACCGGGCGGAAGAGGACGAACGATTGGTGAGCGAGGCCGTGAACGCCCTTTCGCCCAAACTCCGCGAGGCCGTGGTGCTGCATTATTTCGAGTCGCTGCCGGTGGTCCAAGTGGCCCGCATCCTCTGCGCGTCCGAGGATTCCGTCAAAAACCGGCTGTTCTGCGCCCGCAAGGTGCTGGCCAAGCGCCTGCGCAACAAAATCGGCAAGGGCGGCGTCGTGGCCGTGCTCGCCGTTTTCGCCGCGCTTGTCTCGGTCGCCGCCGTGGCGACCCTGCCCGCGTTCGCGCCCGTGCGCGCCGCCGTCGCCGCCCGTCTGTCCGGCACGCCGTCCGGCGCAGTGCAAGGCGAAGCCCCGGCCGTTCCGGCGGCCCCGGCGGTCCCGGGGACCGCGCCCGAAACTTTTTGTCCGCAACCCGCACAGGAGGTTCAACCGATGAAACTCGCAAAGCCGCTCGCCGCCGCGGCGCTCGCCGTGACGGCGGCAGTCGTCGCCGTCGAAACCGAGGGCGCCACCCTCGTGGTCGACCAGATCAAGCAGCGCTATCCGTGGAACGGGCTCGTGGACGTCGACTACACCATCGCCGGCGACGACGGCGCGCCGCCGGGCGTCGACGACAACCTCGAGATGCTGATGGTCGATTCGTCGTCCGCGCCCGCCGTCACGAACCGCGCGATCACCTTCCTGCAGGCGCCGCTGCCGCTCACGGCGGGACGGCACCGCATCACCTGGGACGCCCATGCCGACGGCGTGACGAGCCGCACCGACAACGCGACGTTCATCGTGAAGATCGCGCACTACGGCCCCGTCTACATGGTGATCGACGTCTCGGGCGGCCCGACGGCGACGACCTACCCCGTCGAATTTCTGAACGGCGCCCCGCAGGACGAGTTCGGCGTGGACGAATACAAGAGCGACAAAATCGTGCTCAGGCGCATCCACCCCGGCTCCTACGTGGCGGGTTCGCCCGAAGACGAGGCGAACCGCAACGGCTCCGGCGGTGAGAAGCAGCACCGCGTGGCGCTCTCGAAGCCGTTCTACGTGGGCATTTACGAGGTCACCCAGCAGCAGTACCTGAACGTGATGGGCGGCGCGAACCCTTCGGCGTACCAGGGCGATTGCTGGCGGTGCCGTCCCGTCGAACAAGTCTCCTACAGCACGATTCGCGGCGGCAACTGGCCGGCGGAAGCGGCTCCCAGGTGGGACGGCTTCATGGGCCTTCTCAATTCCAGATGCAAGGCGCGCGACGACGCGGGCAACTACACGGTGCGCGTGGACGGCTTCGACCTGCCGACGGAGTTCCAATGGGAATACGCCTGCCGGGCGGGAACGACCGGCGCGTTCAACACCACGAACGAATTCGCCAACACCACGGAGGGCCAGCAGACGGCGCTCGCTTCGCTCGGGCGAAGCAATGGAAGCCAAGCCGACGGTCGCGGCGGCATTTCGGAAAACCACACGGTCGTCGGCTCCTACGCGCCGAACCAGTGGGGACTCTACGACATGCACGGCAACGTCCAGGAGTGGTGCCGCGACCGTTTTCAGGCGGACGTGGCGGCGTTGAAGCAGTTCGTGGATCCCGCGGGGGCGGGATCCGGAGACGAACGCGTGAAGCGCGGCGGCGGTTGGGGCAACGAGGCGAGGTACTGCCGTTCGGCGGAGCGCGGAGGCTTCGATCCCGCGTCGAGCCGCGCGGTCATCGGCTTCCGACTTTCGAGGACGCTGCCCTGAACGCCGCGCGCGGCGTCTTGAAGCCAAGGAGATTCGCCGATGAACGGAACCAGGAAATCAACGCTGCCGCTGGCCGCCTGCCTGACGGCGCTGGCCGCCGCGGCTGGCGTTCTGCGCGAGGACGAAGTGACGGCCTCGACCGACGCGCAGCGGGTGGAGGTGAAGCAGTCCGTGGACCTGCGCGACCGCTGGATCGTCGAGGCGCCGGCCAACGGCGCCTTGCCGCGCGCCGCCGGCCGCGGGCCGACGCTCCAAAGCGCGGGCGCCGCCGCGCTGGAGACGGAAAGCGACGTCGCCTCCTGCGATTTCGCCGCGGACGCCGACTTGCGCGCCGTTTTCCCCGTGGCGCAGCTCGAAAACGATCCCGCGTTGCGGAATTTCGCCTACTCCGCCGTCGGCTGGGATCTCGCGCCTGCGGCGGACGCGGCGCGCACGGTGACGATCACGGCGCAGGCGGGGACGTTCGCGGACGGCGTCTTCACGCCCGACGGCGGCGCGGCGGTGACGGTGCTGGCGGCGACGCCGGGGTCGGGAACGTTCGACTGGCGGCCGGCGGGAATTTCGAAGAAGACGTACCAGCTCGTGCACGCGGTCCGGAAAAACGGCGTGCTCGACGAAGAGGCGACGCTTTACGGCTATCTGGACTTCTCGCGTTGCGCCGTCAACGCCTCGGAGACCGACGTCCGGATGGCGGTGCTGGGGGCGGTCACGCATCAGATCGTCGTCGTGCAGGACGCGGATGCGCCGTGGCAGCCGATCGATTTGTCCGCGGCGCGGTCGGGCGTCGCGACGGCCGAGACGCTGGCGCCCGGAACGGAGACGGCCACCGCCTTCGCTTTCAACGGACGCGGCGTGCTGCACTACGAATGCCGGCTGACGGGTGGAACGCTGGAGGTGGTCGCCGACGGCGGAACGGTTTCGGTTTTCGCCGAACCGACTGCCGGGTGGGTTTCGTGCTCGGTGTCGTTTGCGGGATACGGGGGGCATTCGGCGGCGTTCGTCCACGCGGCGGCGGCCGGCGGCGGGGCGGCGATCCGCGGCGTGCGCTGGGAGGTGGCGGCGGAAAGTCCGCGCATGGCCGGCGCGGACGGCGGCGTGCGCGTCGACCTGCAGGAGGGCGTGCGGACGCCTCCGCGCTTCCGCGACGTGCTGCCGTTCGAGTACTCCTCGACCAACTGGATCGGCGACGTCGTGGGCGTGGATGCCGAATCCGTCGCCAGAATCGAGGTCGTCCAGCTGACGGGGACGAACGCCGACGTGCGGGTTTGGACGGACGAGGTGCCGGGCACGTCCCGCGAACTCGTGAAACGCGCGGGCGAGTCGTCGGCGAGGTGGCGTCCGCGCAGGGGCGTCTGGAAGGCGACGTTCGACGTTTTGGACGGCGACGCGGGCGTCCACCGGGAAACGGCGCTTTTCGACTTGCGCCGTTCGCGGACGGGCGGCGTCGCCCTGATTCTGAAATAGCCGCGCCCCGTCGCGGCGGTTGCATGGCACAATGACAAACCAAACGAGAAAAACGATGAATGCGAAAACGAGATTCCATGGGCGGCGCCTTTCGGCGCCGCTGGCCGCGGTCGCGGTTTGCGGCGTGGTCGCGGCGGCGGTTCCGCTCCGCGGCGAGCCGGCGCGCACGCTGACGGTCGAAAGCGAAGTGCTCTACCTGCCGATCGACAACGGGGCGCCGAAACTCAAGCTGCTGCGCAGTTCCCCCGGCGCCGATTTGCCGCCGCTCGACGTGCAGCTCGCCCCGGCCGCGAAGGCCGGCTGGTGGGCGCCGATGGACGTTTCGGAGCTGCGCGGGCGCGAGTTGACCTTCAGTCTGCCCGGGCTGCCCGCGGACAAGACGAACCTGCTCGCGGGGATTTCCGCCGCGGCCCCCGAGCCGCGTCCTCGCGCGTCCGAAATGC
>JAKSOX010000016.1 GCA_024405335.1 Kiritimatiellia bacterium | reverse complement strand
TATCATTCCCCCTGTTGTGTGTAAACAGAGTGTTCCTTTGGGAAGGGCAAAAAAAATTTTTTATTTTTCTTGTAACCTTTTCGGGGGATGATCGTAAACGGGTCAAAAGGAGTTCAGAACATGAGCACGGAAAAAGAGTTGAGCGAGAAGCTGCTGAAGGCCAGTCAGGAAAAGCTGAAAGAGGTCGCCAGCACCGCCATGAAGATGATGAACGGGGTGACCACGGTCGCCGACGTGCGCGGCATCGGCCGCGCGGAGCTCGAGGCCGCCTACAGCGTCGGTTCCGGTTTCTACCGCACCGGCCGCTACGAAGACGCCGAGAAGATCTTCTACTTCCTGTGCATCATGGAACACACCTGCCCGAAGTACTGGACGGCGCTGGGCGCCGTTCGCCAGGTGCGCAAGGAATACAAGGAAGCAATCACCGCCTACGCGGCCGCGGCCATGTTCGACCTGCATCTGCCGAAGCCGCACTTCTACGCCGCCGAATGCGCGCTGGCGATGGGCGACTTCGACTCCGCCGAATCCGGCTGCCGCACGCTGCTCGAGTTCTGCCCCGCGGGCGTCGGTTCGAACGACGAATTCCGCGCGAAGGCGGAAAAGCTGCTGGGCGTCGTGGAAGCGGCCCGCAAGAGCGTCGCCGAAAAGAAGTGATTTGACCATTGGCGGTTCGCGCCGCCGGCAAAGCGCCAAACAGCAAGAAAGGAACACACAACATGACGATCACCCCCACCACCACCCCGCCGGTCCAGACGGGCGTCCCCGTCGAAAGCACGGAAGGCGCCGGCGTCATCGACGTTTCCCAGGAAGTCAAGGAAAACGCGCCGATCCTGCGCGGAAACACCATCGAAGTGACGTTCGCGGACGGCAGCGCCTTCGAACTCGAACTGCCGGAGCTCGACGATCTGGTCGCGCTCATGGGCGACCTCGCGGACCTCGAAAAGCTCATCGCCGAGCTCACGCTCGACAACGAACTCGAGCAGCTCCAGGCGTCGAAGACGCGCATCGAGACGAAGCTCAAGGAACTTGAGAAGAAGCACTCGGAAACGCTCGACAAGATCAAAGAGGCGATGGAGGTCGCGCAGAAGCAGGCCGAAGAGGCCAAGAAGAACAAGATATTCGGCTGGATCATGACGGCCCTTTCCGTGATCGCCACGGTCATCACCTGCGTCGCCACGTTCGGCGCGGCCACGCCGCTCGCGGTCGCCGCGTGCGCGCTCACGGTGGCGTCGTGCGCGCTGTCGCTGACGAACCAGATCCTGGCGGAGACCGACGCGCTGAAGGAGGCCTTCGAGGATGCGGCCGAAGAGTACAAGAAGGACCACCCCGGGGTTTCCAAGAAGGAGGCGCTGGCCAAGGTGCAGGGCGACTACCAGCTGGCGATGACGATCGTCTCGGCGGTGATCGGCCTCGCGTCGCTCGGCTGCGGCATCGCGAGCCTGGCCACGAACACCGCGTCCGCGGCGGCGAAGGCGGCGGAACTCGGCACGAAGATCGCCGACGCCGCGAACAAGAGTCTGCAGCTCGGCTGCAAGATCGCGTCGACGTGCATGAGCGTCATCCAGACGGCCGGCGGCATCGCCAGCTGCGTGATGAACTGGGAGCTGCTGTTCCTGCAGAAGGAGTCGGCCGAAGAGCAGGCCGAAATCGCCGAGCTGCAGGCGCTGCTGGAGATGATCCAGGCCGCGATCGACGAAGAGCAGGCCGCCATGGAGGAACTGCTCTCGAAGATCCAGTCGCTCATGGGCGTGATCAGCGATCTGCTCGCCGCCGGCACGGAGGCGAGCGAGCAGATTCTGGACAACATGGTGCAGACCGCGTAAGAAACGCAAAAGCAAACGAAAAAGCAAAAGCAAAACAAACCAAGCGAAAACGAAGGAGATTTCATCATGGGCAACATTCCGGTCATCAACGTCAGCAAAAACGATCTCAACGCGTGGATCAACGCCTACGCCGCCGAAAACGGCGTGACGGCCACGGTCACCACGGACCCCGTCGACAGCAACCTCGTCACGGTGGTGTTCACCGGCGCGGACGGCACGCAGAGCTCCGCGCTGCAGATCCAGACGCCGGAGATTCCGCCGGTGGACGGTTCGGTGAACGTCGCGACCGAAGTCGCGGCGCTTTCGGGCAAGCTCGCCCAGATGGTGGGCGAGGCGACCGGCCAGACGGCGCCGGCTCCCGTGAAGAACACGTCGATAAGCCAGGCGCTTTTCAGCATCTACGACTGCCTCAAGCTGCTGATGGAAGTGGAAATGAAGCAGCGCGAAACGGACGCGGCGATGCGCGCCCAGCAGCATTCGAACATCGCGGCCTCGCTCATGGCGGAGGCGGAGTCGATCCGGGCGGCGGCGGACATTTCCTTCAACTACGGGCTCGCCTGCGCGATCATCAACACGGTGATGACGGTGGCCTCCACGGCGATGTCGCTCTACACCACGGGCAGCACGCTCAACGAGATCGCCAATTCCAACGTCGGCACCGCCAAGCAGAACGTCGCGGACATCAAGGCCGACATCGAAGAGGCCAAGCAGACGCAAGGCGCCACGATGCCCACCGACAAAGATTTCGAGGCGGCCGGCACCACGAAGGCGGAGCTGATGCCCGAATCCTCCAAGCTCGAGCCCAAGGTGCAGGAAGCGCAGACCAAGGTCGACAACGCTGAATCCGCCTACAACGCGGCGAAGGGCAAGACGGAAAGCGCGGAGCAGGCCGTGAAGGACGCCAAAGGCAACCTGAACGACGCCAAGGGAGACCTCAAGGCGCTTCAGGACCAGAAGCCGCCGGCGACGCCGGAGGAAATCCAGACGGCCCAGAAGAAGGTGACCGACAGCGAGGCCGCCCTGGAAAAGTCCCAGGGGGAACTCAAGACCGCCCGCGAAAACGAGTCCGCCGCGAAGCACGATTTCGATTCCGCCGTGGACAACAACGTCAGCACGCTGCAGGAGTACAAGGCGGCGCTCGAGCGGGACGCCAACGGCGCCCAGCAGAAGTTCGAAGAAGCGTACGCCAAGCTCGACGCCAAGCAGAAGGCGGAGGTGGACGCCGCGGAATACGAGGGGAGCGACCAGGCCGTGGTCGACGCGCGCAACCTCAAGAAGCAGGCCGAACTCGCCAAGCAGGTGCAGAACGCCGAGAATTCGGCGATGGCGCCCCGGCTCGTCCAGGGCCTCGGCCTGCAGCTCGACCGCGCCAAGGAGGCGGTGGCGAACGCCCAGCGCGAACTCCTCGATTCGCCGACGATGGCCCGCAACCGCTGCCTCGAGCAGTTGGCGCAGTGTATCGGCCAGTTCGGCCAGTCGCTCGGCAACCTGATCAACGCCGTCGGCGAGCAGAAGGCCGAGTACGCCCGCTCCGAACAGAAGGAGATGGAGGCGCAGCAGGAACTCGAGCGCGCCAAGCTGGAGCAGACGAACGCCCTCTACGAGCAGACGCAGCAGATGATCAACTCGATCATCCAGTTGCTGAACGCCATCATGGAGGCCGAAAACCAGTCACAGCAGCAGGCGATCAACGTATGAGCGATTGGGACGCAAAAGTACAAATACAGCCGCTGGACCTGTTCGTTTACGGACAGGTCCAGTACGAGTTTTCCGTGTACGACGCCCTGGCGGGCAAGTATTTGGACGGGAAGTCGCTGGGCGACGCCGCGGTGTCGTCCACGACGCGCCGCGCCGTGGTGGTGGAGGAGGCGATCACCGCCATCGCGCGGTCGGTGGAGCGGCGCAGCACCGCCGTGCAGGAGCTGGGATTCGCCATGAGCCATATCGCCTACGTGGTGGCGATGTTTTCCGGCGACACGTCGGAAAACAACATCAACCACAAGATATCCGATTGCGACGGGGCGAGCGATTCGGAAAAGGCGGACATGAAAGCCAGGATGAAAAAAGCGCTCGACATTCTGGAAAAATACGGCGTGGACATCGACAACAAAGGCACGAAGTACAGCGCGGACACCGTGACGAAGGGCGACGTGTCGGCCATCCAATCGGGTTGCAAGCTGGCGCTGGACAAGGAAAACAACGCCCTGCAGCAGACGCAGTCGGATTTGCGGAGCTTGCTTTCAAAGCGCGATTCGGCGTATTCGATGATCGGCAAGCTGCAGAAGAAGGTGGACGGCACGGCCCGCCGCACGATCGGCCAGATCGGGCAGTAGGCGAAACGAAAGATTCGGGAGGGAAAACATGGCATTGGGAACAATAACACCGGTCGACGTGGCGGGAGAAACTTTCCAGAGCCGCTGGAACGTCTCCGTCAGCAACTACAAGATCACGTCGGTGGACGCCGGCGGCGCGAGGACGGAAAAAGAGGTGGATTTCGAGGCGCTGCTCGTGTACGTTTCCACGAACCGCGCCACGACGGTCGAGCAGGAAATCCGGCCGGTTTCCACGCAGGTCACGAACCGAAACAACCAGTTGTCGTTGCTCACGACCGCGCTTTCCACCTTGACAAGCCAGCAGACGCTGTTCGACGCGGAAGACGACGGCGGCAAATGGTCTTCCGATTATTCGACCAAAGATTCAGACCGTCTGACGCCCGCGGCCAAAGACGCGATCAACAAAATATTCACCGACAACGGCGGCAGCGGGTCGGTCATCACGAATTCCGATGGTTACGTCACGAAGGCCCAGTGCGAACAGGCGATCCAGCTGGTGAAGTCCGAGATGGACAGGCTGAACAACGAATCGTCGAGCGACATGACGCGGCTGCAGTCGCTGGTGGACAAGCGCGACGAATCCTACAGCACGGCGAGCTCGCTGATGAGCAGCGTGAGCGACACGCGCGGCAACGCCATCCGCAACATGTGAGGGAGACGAAATGAGCGAAATCAGCGCCACGTCGATCGCGGTGAACCGCTACGCCGCCGAAGGCAGCGACCGGATCCTGCTCTACAACTACAACGGCTGCGAGGAGATGACGATCCCGCAGCTGGTGAACGCCATCTGCGTGCGCAGCGCGGCCTACCTCGAACGGTCGGGCGCCGTGCAGATGAACGTGCTCACGCAGGGTTCGGACACGCTCGAGCGGCTCACCTACTACGCCGAATGGGTGCTGGACGGCGTGGACAGCGAGGCGAACGCGAAGGCCTGGGAGGCGAAGTGGAAGGACCGCCGCAAGGGGTTCGATTCGGTTCGGCCGACCTACAAGGAAATGACCGAGTACCTGCAGGGGCTCGGGGTGGAGGGCCTGCCGGACGTGTCGACCTGGACGGACGCGCAGGACGCGGCAAAAATCGCCGAACTCAAGGCCCACAAGGCGAAGATGTCCTACTACACCAACTTGGAAAAGCAGATGATGAACGTGAACGCCGCCAACGACCGCGTGGCCATCGAACTGCAGACGGCCATGTCCCGCCGCGACGCCGTGTACGACATCGCGACCACGGTCACCACGCATTTCGGCAAAAGCAGCATCAACACGGCGAGCGCCTTCAGCCGGTAAACGGGCGCAAGCGACGATTTCTTGGACAAGGAGGATGAAATGAGCGACATGACGATTGAAACGGTGAACTACGATTTGTCGATGCGCGATCCCGAAACGGGCAGGGTGCTCACCGGCAACGTGTACCGCGTTTCGGGCATCAACCGCGACCTTTCGATCGGCGAACTGGTGATGGCGATTTGCCTCAACCGCGCGGTCGAACTCGAATCGCAGATCGTGGACAAAATGAACGTGATGGCGAACACCACGTTGCTGCTGGAGGCCATGACGCAGATCCAGGAGGCGTTCGTCAACGAGGCGGACGGCATGGATCCGCTCGCCAATCCGATCACCGTCAGCTATCCCGACAAGGACGGAAATCTGCAGACGGCCACCATCTCCGACGCCACCAGCATCAACAACTTTCTGCGCGCCGCCGGCATCGACGAAAGTCAGGAAATCAAAATCGGCAGCAACGGAACCACGTCCGCCACGGACATCATTTCGGGGTTGTCGTCCATCATCGACTCGAAGAACTCGGTGAACCAGGCGGACATGATCGAGCTGCAGTCGCTCACCAACAAGCGCGACCAAAGCTACGACCTGATCACCAACGTGCTCAAGTCCCTCTTCACCACGCTCAGCGGGAACGTCAACAATCTTTAAGCATTTCCATATTGCGGTGTTCTGCGCGGCGACGCTTTGGTGCGTCGCCGCGCGTGGCGCATTTACGAAAACCGGCACGATCACCTCCAGTTCGGCCAACACGACGCTGCAGGACGGCACGATTTATTTTCTGGAATCCTCGAGTGTCACGCTCACCGGCGGCAACGCGAATTGGTACGCCTCCGACTCGAACGCGGACTACGACAAATCGCCCGGCAGCTACGACGCGAAGTGCGGACTGCGCGTCGCGGAACACGCCATGGTGGCCATCTGCCTGCGCAAGGGGGAGACGCTGAAGGTGCAAGGCGGCAACGGGAACGGCATGATTCCGGGCGCGCCCGGAATTCTGGTGCCGGGGGGTTCGACGCTGATCGTGTTCGGCGACGGCACGCTGGACGTCAAGGGCGGAAACGGATGCAGCGGACAGGGCGGCGGCGATGGCGGCAGCGGATGGGTGGACGACGGCAAGGACTGCGAACCCGACGATTACGGCGTCGGCAAGGGCGGCCGCGGCGGCGCGGGCGGCGGCGGCGCCGCCGCCGCCATCGGCACGTACGGTGGCAGGGGCGGCACGTACGGGGGCATTGGCGGCTACATTGAACGCTCATGCGGCGACAACACGGGCACCGTTGCGAAAGACAGGAGCACGTTGAACGGACATGGTGGAGGTTCCGGTTATGCGGCATCCATGCAGGGCAACGTGTACTGCCTGGGATTCGTGACGGTGAAAGGCAGCGCCGGCGCGGCCGGCGACAAGTCCGGATCTGGCGGCAACGCCGGCGGCCACGAGACATCGCAGGGCGCTTTCACCGACAGGTATTGCGCGGGCGGCGGCGGCGGCGGCGGCGGCGGCGGCAAGGGCGCGGCGGCGCGGTTCGCCATCGGCGCGGGCGGCGCGGGCGGCGGCGGCGGCGGCGGCGGCGGGAGCGGCGGTTTGTGCGACCGCAGCCACGGCGGTTCGGAAAGGTTGCTGTGCGGCGTGGGCGGCAAAGGCGGCGAAGACGGCGGCCAGCAAGGCGGCTACGGCAGTCAAGGCAATTGGCACAAACACGATCCGGAGTGGGAGGACGGCGATCAATGCAACACCGGGACGTGCAGCGGCAGTTCGGGATATGCGTACGGCGGCCAGGCCGGCGGCGGCGGCAGCGGGGGGGCCAACGATGAAGGCATGAGCCGTTACATCTTCCGCGCGTCGACCGCGACGGTGACGGCGAGCCACAACGGCGAACATCTGGCGGAATCGCACAGCCAGCTGTTTTTCACGATGACGTTCGCCAACGCGTCCCTGAAAAACAGCCGCGTCTGCTACGGCGAGTACCCGAACTCGTTGACGACGGTGCCGTCGAAAACCGGATATGCGTTTCTGGGTTTTTTCGAGAAGGAAAACGGCGAGGGCATCCAGTACATCGCTTCGGACGGGGAATCGCTGACGCCGTATTACGGCTATTCGGATTTCACGGTATACGCCTACTGGGTGAAACTGGAGGACATGCCGTGGACGGGCGTGACGATCAACGGGCGCGACGCCGCGTACCGCTCGGCGAAGGGGTGGAAGTGGTCGCACGTGAACTACGATCTCCGGCTTTGGTACCGCGGCGAGATGCAGTGGGTTTTCGCCGGCACGAACACGGACAACCGCATCAACGTCGTCCAGCAGTCGCGCGGCAAGGTGCGTCTGGACGGGTTGCACGTGGAGCGGTCGAAAAACACGCTCGCGAACGGGCTTTTCTGCGTGACGTCGGGGGTGGAGTCGGTGCTGATCGTCGACGGCGCGTCGACGCTGAAAATGAAGGACGGCGTCTACGGTCCGGCGCTGAACGCGATGGCCGGGAGCACGCTGGTGATCACGAACTACGGCGGCACGGTGAACCCGTTGCGGTTGACGGGCGGCCAGGGCGGCGCGGGCATCGAGGTGCAGGGCACGGTGGAGATGGCCCGCGGGCGGATATTCGCGAAGGGCGGCAAAAATTCGGCGGGCGTCGGCCACGGGTCGTCGCTCAACGCCTCGGGCGGCACGTTCCGCATGGCGGGTGGCACGCTGGAGACGGAAGCCGGATCCGGCGACACGGCCGGCACGTTCAGCCCCTGGGATTTCGGCAAGGCGAACGGCGGCAAGGACGTGACGCTGGAAATCGTCGGCGGCAGTTTGCGCTGCGTGCACGGCACCTGTTCGCCGCAGCCGAAAAACGGCAAGGGCGAAAACGTGTGGTGCATCCGCACGGCGGTGCCGGATTCGCCGGGCGACGACGTGCCGGTTGCGGTGACGAACCTGTTCGGCACGGGCGACAACCCCTACAACACCACGCAGCTTTTCCCGATCAACGACCGGCTCTACCTGTGGCAGCCGAACGCCACGCACAACTTCAAGGTGAACGGGATGGATCCGTGGGCGGTGGTGAAAAACGCCGACACCAACGCCTACTACGCCGTCACGGGCGTGCTGGCGGACGGCTGGGACGTGGGCGTCGCGGCGGGCGAGGGGTGGCGGTGGTCGCCGGTGAGCTCGAACTGGACGTTCCGCACGGCGGAGAAGGACGACGTGACGCTGCAGGGCAAAGACGCGAAGGGGGCGGTGCATCCGCGGCTGGAGGGCAAGGGCACGGTGACGTTCGCGAAACTCACGCTGTACGGGTGGGGCGTCAAGGACGGCGTGGTGGAAGTGGTCAGCAACGCGGAAGTGACCGTGAAGCTGAAAGATTCGAACGTGGTGGGTCCGATGGACGACGGCGTGCTGGAGGGCTTCAAGCAGTTTTCCGGCGCGGGCGTTTTCGTGGGGCAGGACGCGCTGCTCACCGTGCAGCTCGCCAACGCGGGCGGGGCGGGCGATCTGACCGTGACGGGCGGCAACTGGGGGCCGGGCATCGGGGGCGTCGGCGGGGAGCGGGGATTCTTCAAACTGGCGAGCGGTTCGCTCACGGTGACGGGCGGCTTCGAGGGCGCGGGCATCGGCGGCGGTTCGGGCACGGACGGCATGCTGGGCGTGCGCTTCGACGGCGGCAGCGCCACGGTGCGCGGCGGTCCGGGCGGCGCGGGCGTCGGCGCGGGCGCCTGGCGCGCGGACGGCGGCATTTTCATCAGCGGCGGCATCGAGAATCCGACGGTCCTGGCCGGCGAATGGGCGCAGCCGGTCGGCGCGGGCTTCCTGGATCTGGGCCTGGCGGCGGACGACGTGGCGGCGGGCGGCGGATCGCCGGAAGTGGCGGAACTCACTGAAGACGCGCTGCGGGCGGCGGTGGGCGCCGCGAAGCAGGCGAAGGGCGGCGTGGTGACGTTCAAGGCGGGGCTGGAGGGCGAACTCAAGCTGTCGCGGCCGATCCTGCTGGACACCACGGGCTTCACGCGTCCGCTGACGATCGACGGGGCGAACCGCGTGCGGCTGAAACCGGCTTCCTCCACGCCGGCGGGAACGGAAAAGCCCGGCGCGTTCCACAACCTCGGCTCGGGGATGGTGGGTTTCGTGGGCGTGGCGTTCGAAGGATTCCAGACGAAGGGCTGCGGCGGCGCCATCCGCACGCAGGGTCCGCTCGCGCTCACGAACTGCACCTTCACGGGGTGCGTGGCACTGGGCTACGGCGGCGCGGTGTACGCGGCGGCGTCGAACAAGGTGGACGCGTTCAACTGCCGGTTCGAGAAGAACAGGGCCGGGAAGAGCGGCGGCGGACTGTACTCGCGGAGCCGGACCGTGGTGGCGCGGTCGTGCTTCGTGGAGAACGAGGCGAAGTGGTCCGGCGGCGGAATGACGCTGAACGCGCCCGGCTTCGTGCACGGAATCGAGCACTGCTCCGCGTTCGGCAACGCCACGAACGCGCGCGGGGGAGGGTTCGACTTCGCGGGCGGCACGGCGCTGGTTGGCGCGTGCACGCTTTCTGGCAACGGCGGCGGCGGAATGCACGTCGGCGAGCGGCTGGTGACGGTGAGCACGGTGGCGGTGGGCGACGAGACGTACGTCGCGCCGCGTCCGCACGACGTGGACGTGGATTCCCGCGCGGAGATGGTTTCGTGCGGGAGTTCCTTCGGCAGGTCCTCGGCCATGCGTGCACAGGGGATGACGTCGTTCGTGGGGATCGAGCCCTCGGCCATGTTCAAGTTCGACTACCTGAGCACCACGAACGTGAACGGCGTGGTGCAGTCGTACCGCGGCGTGACGAGCCGCAACAAGTCGATCGTGCAGGGGTGCGCCGTGTGGCATCCGGCGGACTGGAGCGGCATCGGGTGGTCCGCCCGCACGACGGACGCGCAGGGCACGCTGGTGTGGGGCACGGCGGCGGCGCGCGTGTTCTGCAAGACGGACCAGATCGGCCGCACGCGCACGAACGACAACCTGTTCGTTGGCGCGGTGACGGACGCGGCGGAGAAGGAGTCGCTGGTGGTGACCACGGCGGACGACCGGGTGGACCCGGAGGACAACCTCACTTCGCTGCGCGAGGCGCTTTCCGTGGTGACGTCGCGCGACCAGCGGCGGCGGACCGACGGCTACGCGGAAGTGACCTTCGCCGCGACGCTGTTCACGAACGCGGCGCGTTCGGTCACGCTGACGGCGGGCGGAAATCCGCTGGCGCTCACAGGCGTGCAGGCGGCGGCGATCGTTGGCCCGACGGACGGCAGTTCGCTCACGATCGCGCCGTCGGACGACCTGCTCGCGCTGTTCACGGTGGGCGAGACGGCCTGCCTCGAACTGCAGAACCTGACGCTCGTGCCGAACGCGAAAAGCAATTACGCGACCGTGCGTTCTGGCGGCGACTTCACGGCGATCAACTGCGCGTTCGACGGCCGCGGCGCCGGGTGCAACAAGATCGAAAGCACGGGGAACTCGGTGTTCGTCCACCAGTGCACGATCGCGAACAACGTGCGCAACACGAAGGATTCGAACGGCTCGTTCCTGTCGTTCGGCGGGCGCGAAGGGCATCTGCTCAACTGCACGCTCGCCGGCAACCGCACGGCCGGCGGGGATCTCGTGTACGTCCGGAGCGGCACGTTCGACGTGCTCTGCTGCACGATGGCGGAAAACGACTTCGGCGCCGGTTGGGGAATCCGCGCGCTGAACGCGGAATGCGACGGGCAGAAAACCACGTACGCCGTGAACTGCGCGCTGGTGGGCGACCACGCCTACAGCGGATTCGACGTCGACGCGGCCGCGCACTACACCACGTTCGGCAAGCCGTATGCGGAATGCTTCGACGGCGGCGCGCAAACGGGGTTCGTGAACGGCGTGACGCACCGCTACTACCGCCAGCTGCGCGGCGGAGCGATCCACACCAACGGCTGCTTCGTGTTCCGCAGCAGCGAGTACCGCCACGTGGGCACGTCGCTGTTCAAGAGCGGCAACGCGAAGAAGGCCGTGCGCGGCCTGTCCAACCGCGCCGACTCGCGCGTCGGCACGGACATCCTCAGGCGCGAGGTGGTGCAGGGCCACGTTTCGCGGGGTTCCTACGCCACCTGCTGCGACCCCGAATACTTCGACGGCGGCGTCATCTGGGTGAACACGGCGGAGGACGTGGTCGATCCGGACGACTACGACGGACTGATCGCGTTGCGCGAGGCGGTGGATTTCGCGCAGGCGAACGCCACCTTCCGCGACGAAGCCGGCAACTGCACGATCCAGTTCGACAATGCGTTCTTCGGCGGCAAAAACGAGCGGACGATCACGTCGCGGATGCGGCAGATGGAAGTGGCGAAGAGCTTCCAGAACGGGTCGCTCGTCATCGCGCCGCCGGCGGGCAAGCGCATCCTGCTCGACGGCGCGCGCACTTTCCGTCCGCTCTACGTGGGGCCTGGCAACCACGTGTCCATTTCCGGCTTCACCTTCACCAACGCGGCGGCCACACCCGTGGGCAAGGCCGTGTCCACCGGCGCGGGCGGCGGTTTGCTGAACGCGGGCTACACCACGGTGTCGAACTGCACGTTCGTGGACTGCTGGGCCGGCGCCACGTTCAAAACCGTCACGAACGGCGTCGCGTGGGACGTGTGGTCGGCCTCGACGGTCACCAACGAAGCGCTGCGGGGCGTCGCCTCGTGGGCGCTGGATTCGCTTTACGGCCATTCGGACGGCGGCGGCGCGAGCACGGCCTCCGGCGGCTCCACGCTGTTTCTCGACTGCACGTTCAAGGACTGCGCGGCCGCGCGCGGCGGCGGCCTCCACACGGCGGACGGCGGCACGAGCACGGTGGTGAACTGCACGTTCCACGGCTGCGTCGCCGCACGCAGCGCCACGATTCCGTCGCCTGCGGGCGGCGGCGTGTACGCGGCGGGAACGAAGTCGCGCACGGCGCTGGTGAACTGCACGGTCGCGGGCAACGGCTCCAACCTGCGCACGGGCGGCGTGCACGCCGAGGGTTCGCGCGACCGCACCACGCTGTACCTGCTGAACACGGTGGTTTCCGGCAACCTGTGCGCGTCCGGCGCGGCGGATCTGCAAACGGACCACGGCTCCGCGCATCTGAACCGCGTGCTCTACGGCGAACGCCAGACCGGCATCGACGACTTGTGGGTGGACGAAGAAGTCCTGGCGGCGGCGCCCGACGAGCTCTTTTCCGCGTTCGACGCGCGCGGCCTGCCCGCGGCGGCGCGCTTTTCGAACGAACACGTCACGCATGCGGCGGTACCGCTCAAGACGATGCCGACGGGCGCGGCCTGGGCGTGGTTCACGCCGGACTTCGCGAACGCCTACTACGGCGACGGCAAGGACGCGCTCTTCGGCGCGTCGCGCCTGAAGTACGTCGCCAACGTGAAGATTTCGCGCGACCAGACGGGCCGCGAGCTTTCGTCGCCGATCTACGGATCCTGCGCCGGCCTGCCCGCGTCGCTTTTGTCGGCGGCGCCGCCGCCGGAAGAGGAAACGCCCGAGGAAGAGGAAGCACCAGCCGAAGCGGAAACGTCCGCAGAAGAGTCGCCCGCCGAAGGGGAAGCGCCAGCCGAAGGGGAGGTGCCAGCGGAAATTTCCGCGCCGCCGCCCGTGCCGCCGCCGTCCGCCGCGCCTGCGCAGCTTTCGGCGCCCGCCGCGCCGACGGAAGCGTCCGCTCCGTCGGAAGAGACCGAAATCCCGACGTCGCCGGCGGCGGAGGAGGAAAAAACGCCGGCGAAGAAACTGCTGGCGGCGTCCGGCGTGCAGACGCAGACGGTGGACGGCGTGTCGTGGCTCTACACGGTGCAGGACGGCCAGGCCACGGTGGGGACGGGCGCGGACGGCGGGGCTGCCACGAACGCGTTGAGCGGCGCGGTGACGGTGCCTTCGTCGTTGGGCGGAAACGCCGTGGCGGCGATCGCCGCGCGGGCGTTCGCCGGCTGTTCGGAGATGACCGCGATCACGTTGCCGGACACCATGGCGTCGGTCGCTTCGGACGCGTTCGCCGGGTGCGCGAAGTTGACGTCCGTGGCGTATCCCGCGCCGCTGGGGACGCCGGCGGCGGTGTTCCCCGGCCGCTGCGCCGCCCTGGAAAGCGTTTCGTTGACGAAGTGCGCGGACGCGCACGCGACCGACGCGTTCATCGCCGGGTGCGGGGCGCTCACCAACCTCGTCTACAAGGACGGCGTCGCGAACGTGCCGGCCGGGGCGTTCACGAACCAGGACACGCTGGCGTCCGTGTCGTTCCCGTCTTCGCTCAGGACGGTGGGCGAACTGGCGTTCCTGCAGCGCGAGTCGCTGCGGTCGGTCGAGTTGTCGTCCGGGCTGCAGAGCGTCGGTTCGTGGGCGTTCGCCGTCTGCCCGAACCTGCGGACGGTTTCCGTTTCGTCCGGCGCCTTCACGGTGGGCGAGAAGGCGTTCGCCCTTTGCGAAGGGCTTGAAAACGCCGATTTCCTCGCCGGCGCGACGGAATTGGGGGAAGATGCGTTTCGCGAGTGTTCGCGGTTGCGGCGCGCGACCTTAGGCAACGGGCTGCGCGCGATTTCCGACGGCGCGTTCGATTCGTGCACGAACCTTTCCGAAATCGTTTGGCCGGCGGCGCTGGAGTCCGTCGGCGAGGATGCGTTCCGCGATTGCGCCGCGCTGACGTCGTTGGCGCTGCCGAACACGGTGTCGAACGTGTCCGAGTACGCGTTCAGCGGCTGCTCCGGCCTGGCGTCGTTGACGCTGCCGACGGCGTTGCGGCAAATCGAAAGCATGTCGTTCTCCTATTGCGGCATGGCGTCGCTGGCCATCCCCGCCACCATCGAAAGCGTCGCCGACGGCGCGTTCGCGGGATGCTCGAATTTGACGGAAATCGCGTTCGCCGGCAACGCCGAAGTCGCCCATGGCGCGTTTTCGGATTGCGCGAACGTGCAGCGCCTCACGATTCCCTTCGGCATGTTGCCGCTGTACGACTATTTCGACTATTTCGACGCGTTCGAAGAAGTCGTGCTGCTTTCCGGCGGCGCGAAGGTTCCCGACTACGCGTTCGTCGGTTGCGCCGGTTTGACGTCGCTGCCGTTGCCCGCCGGCGTGACTGAAATCGGCGCCTTCGCGTTCAGCGGTTGCACGGGGCTGACGGACGCGGCGATCCCGAACGGCGTGACGGCGTTGGGCGAGGGCGCGTTCCAGAATTGCACGGGGATGGCGTCGGCGACGATTCCGAACGGCGTGAAGACCGTGCCGGCGGGGGCGTTTTCGGGGTGCGAAAATCTGCGCGACCTGTCGCTTCCCGGCAGCGTCGAGACCATCGGCGCGAATGCGTTTGCGGATTGCGCGCTGGAGCGGGTGGCGTTGCCGGCCGGCATCAAAAACATCGATCCCGCCGCGTTCGCCGGCTGCGCGTCCATTCGGGACGTCACGCTGCCAGTGGGCGCGGCGAACATTTCCGCGGCGTTCCCGGACAGCGTCGGCGGCATCACCAACGTCGTTTTCGCGCCGGGCAGTTCCACGAGCATCGGCGCGGACGTGTTGTCGGGCTGCGTCTCGTTGCGCCGCGTTTTCGTGCCCGCGACGGTAGTGTCGTTGGCGGACTCGCTTTTCGCGGACGCCAACGCGCTCGAGGCGGTGGACGTGGAGCCCGGAAACGCGGTTTTCGTTTCGGTCGGCGGCGTCGTGTACGACAAGGCGCTCACGCGGCTGCTGGTGTGTCCCCGCGGACTTTCGGCGGTGGCGCTGCCCAGCACGCTGAAGGGCATTTCGGAGACCGCGTTCGCCAACTGCACGGGGCTCACGTCGCTGTCCATTCCCGCGTCGGTCACGGACATCGCGCAAAACGCCTTCCGGACGTGCCCACGTTTGGCGAACCTGACGGTGCCGAGCACGATATCGGCGCTGACGTGGCTGTTCGGCGACAACTCGCCCGCCCTCACCAACGTGGTGGTGCTTTCGGGCGCGACGGAGCTGCCGGAAGGGTTCTTCGCGGGCGCGTCGTCGTTGCGCAGCGTGGCGCTGCCGAGCACGCTCGCGACAATCGGGAATTCGATGTTCTGGCAGTGCTACGCGCTCGAAACCGTGACGATTCCAAGCGGCGTCACGACCATTTCCGACTATGCGTTCGCGGATTGCCGGTCGTTGTTGCGCATGGTGTTGCCGGATTGCGTCGTGAACATGGGCGAGAACGTGCTGTCGGGCTGCATTTCGCTGAAGGACGTCGTGTGGTCCGCCGGCTTGCCGTCCATTCCCGCCGGCATGTTCGACGGCTGCGAATCGCTGGAAAACGTGACGCTGCCGGCCACGGTGACGAATTTGGACGCCGAGGCGTTTCTGGGCTGCAACAACATCACCAACGTTCTGTTCAAGGGCGCGATGCCCGTCTGCAACGGCGCGTTCGACCATTTGGTCAACGCGTTCACGGTGACGGCGCTTTACACGGGCGCGCCCAAGGCGTTCCCGATTTCCAGCGAATGGACGAGCGACTGGACCGACAACCAGTGGAAGTTCTTCTACGGGGCGACGTTCCCCGAGGTGCTGGTGCACTACGACGCGCTGGTCAAAAACGAGGAAGACGGTTCGCGCCGGTACGTGTGGCAGGACTACGTGGCCGGCACGAGTCCGTTCTCCCCCGACGACTACTTCCGGCTCGTGATCACGCGCGACGCCGCCGGCAACATCACTTTCTCGAACGAGAAGTTCGCGGACGATCCGGAGGCCGAGGCGCTGCGCGCGTACCAGCTGTGGGGCGCGCGCGCGTCGAACCCGAACTGGTGGACGTACATCGGCCGCAGCGACGAGGTGTCGCAGGAGGTTCTCCACAACTACGACCTCTTCCGCGCCACCATCGAGATGAAGTAGGGGGGCGAAAATCGAATTTTCCTTGTAACCTTTTTGCGGGAAATCCGTATTCAGACCGAAGATTGCATGACAAAAATCACATACGAAAGGGAAAACCATGGGCGGAGTTGACGTTGTAGGAATGTTTCGGGCGGTCGCGGGGTCGGACGAGTCGATTGGCTATGCCGTGCTGAACAAGGAGGGGACGGGGCTCGAGAAGGCCGCCGCGCACCGCCATCTCACGGGGCGCAACGTGACGCCGGCGCCGTCGGACGATCACGCCTCCGTCCGCTACATGCTGTATTCCGCCCTCAAGGAGGGGGTGGCGGGGCAGCAGCACGCCGAACAGTTCCTCGGCATGGCCCGCGAAAAACTCGGCATCACGCAGGAGAACGGCGTGCTGACGTTCTCCAACACGCCGCTCGAGCGCCGCTCGATCCGCGTCGTCCTCCAGGCGTTCGACAGCATTGCGACGGGTTCCGGCGCGCTCACGAAGGAGGAGTCCGCGCTGGCCGGTTTGTTCTCGATGGCCAATTTCGCGAACGAAAAGACGCCCGCGCCCGAACTCTACAAGTTCGCGTCGTCGGTCCACGACGTGATGACGGGCAAGACGGCTCTCGAGCGCGCGGAAGTCGGCGGCGTCTCCGTCGTCGTGTGCAAGGCCGGGGACGGCAAGGTCGGCGTGTTCTTCGGCTCCGGGTACCGCGAGATCAAGATGAACCCCGACTTCTTCCGTGGCGTGCAGAAGAACGCCTTTGCGCATTTCGACGAGTTCACACCGGCGTCCGTGGGCCGGATTCTGGCCTCGTTCGCGGACAAGGTGAATATTCCGCTGAGCGCCGATGCGCAGCACGTGCGCGAACTCTGCCGGTCGATGGTCCTCGCCAAGTTTCCAGCGGGCGTGGACGTGGTCCGGCTGGACAACCTTTCGCCCAGTTCCATGCTGCATCTCGCCGGCGAAATCGCGCGCGGCGCGATCACGAAGCCCGAAACTCTCATGCAGGCCGTGGGCCAGTTCGACGGCCAGCTCAACTCCATCACGGGCGAAAATCGAGCGCCCGGCGGGAGAAACGAGCTGGGCGGCACGATGGACAAGAACATCAACGCCCAGGAGAACGACTATCTGGTGGAGCGGTTCCTCAAATCCTCCGAGGAGGATCAGAACAACGTGCAGTTCTCCGAGGAGTGCGACCGCCCCGTCAAGCTTTCCAAGACCATGTCGAACGAGGAGATCGACAAATTCATCGGGCCGTACAAGAAGGATTTGTCCGTCGGCGGGGTGGTCAAAGACAAGGTCGTCGGGGTCATTCAGGGCTTCGCGTCGCTTTTCAAGTCGACGTACTCCGAGGACGACGTCGCCGCGCTGACGGAGATGCTGGGCAAGCCCGAGGCGGAACCTCCGCAGGAGAACGGCTTTTTCGGCGCGGTCGGCGGTTTCTTCAAGGGGTTTGGTCTTTTCGGCAAGCCCGCCGAAGAGCCGAAGAAAGCCGAGGCCAAGCCGGCCGAGGAGAAGAAGGCGGAACCGCCAGAGGACACGCTCTTCGAGCTTTCCGTCGACGACGGCAAGGGCGGCAAGGAGACGAAGTTCGTCACGGCGTCCAACCTCAAGACGGTGGCCAAGCTCATGTGCGAAGCCGGCGAGGACGACAAACACCTTGACGAGCTGAAGGGCGGCCTTTCGACGCGGGCGAAGGCGTTCGCGAACGCCTTCCGGGCCGATCCGCGCCTCAGGCCGCTGCTGGACAGCTGCCAGTCCGGGAACGAGGCGGAGTTCGAGAAGGGCGTCATGTCGCTCTGCCGTCCATTCGACGGCGAGGCCGGCGACAAGCTGCGGATGGCGCTCGACGCGTTCGACGACCAGGCCGAGGCCTGGACGAAGGACGACCTCGCCATGTTCACGCTTTCGAACAAGTCCAACGCCGCCGTCCTCGCGAAGCTCCTTTCCGCGCGGGCGAGCGGACTTTTCGACGTCGAGAAACTCGATCCCGCGATCGCGCCGAAGGCGCAGAAGCTGCTGGCGCTCTTCGACGGTCTCAAGGCGGAGTACGCGGACGAAGCGGGGAAGAAGCATCCGCTGAGCGACCTCTACGCCAACCGGCGCGCGCTCGAACTCGAAATCCGCAGACTCGGATCGAGCGGGCTCAACGAGCACGACGTCGCCGAAATCCGCGATGCGTTCGCGGATCTGCTCCAGGACTCGAACACCTGGGAGACCGACAAACTGAAGGACGTGCCCGGAGCCCGACTCTCGTATTCGCTGAACAAGAACGCCGAGGCGATGGCCGCGTTCCTCTGCAACCGCCACCAGGTCGGCATCTTCGGATTCCCCACGTCCATTTTCGCCAAGGCGCTGCTCGAGAACCTGGACGCCTTCCCGAAGAACATGATGGACGAAGTGTTCGTGCCGGGCAACGAGCAGGACGCCGCGCAGGCGTTGCGCGCGATGCTCACGCAGTCGGGGGTGAAGGCCGCCCTCGCGGTGGCCGAGCAGAAGATCGACGAACAGGCGGAAGTGACGTGCAAGGAGCTGCAGATCGTCACCAGCAGCCAGTTCACGGCGATGCTTTCCGGCGCCGGCGGCGACGTGGACGCCGACAAGATCAGGGAGTCGTTTGGCTGGCTCAGGGGGCTGCTGGCGAGGACGCCGGCCGGCGCCGATGCCAATGGCAACGTCTCCAAACAGTGCGACGTGGCCATGGACTTCCTGAAGGGGCTCACGGGACGGACCGCTCCCGAGTTCGAGAAGGTGTTCAAGC
>JAKSOX010000159.1 GCA_024405335.1 Kiritimatiellia bacterium | reverse complement strand
GCATGATGCGGCGCTGCACGGGCTTGAGGCCGTCCTCCACCGCCGGAATCGCGCGGTCGCAGATCACGTACGCGGAATACGCGCGGAAATTGAAATCGTACAGGTCCCGCATGGGACCGTGCCCCGTCAACCCCGACGCGGCCGCCGCCGGCTTTTCGGCCGGCTTCGCCGCCGGCTCCGCGGCGGCTCCGCCGCCTTCTTCGTTTTCGCCTGCCGCCGCCGCTTCGCCGCCCACCGCCGGTTTCGCCGCCGGCTCCGCGGCGACCGCGAAAAGATCCATGTTGTCGAACAAGCTCGGCGGTTCGTTGCCCTTTTCTTTTTTTCCCATCGTCAGAAGCCAAACTGCTGAATCGTCAAATCAAATGCGTCCTTCCAGAAACTTCGCGGACGCGACGAGCGGCTCGATTGTGTCCGGCAGCATTTCGCATTCCACCACGCACCAGCGCAGATCGGCCTCGCGTTTGAGCTGGCCGAGCACCGCGTCCCACGGCACCTGCTTGCCGCCGTCCAGCACCTTCTCGCCGAGAACGGCCGTCTTCGTGGGGTCGTTCTCCTTGAGGTGGACCGAAAAATGCCGCCCCGGATACTGCTTCAGCAACGCGACGACGTCCTGCCCCGTGTGGAAGGTGTTGCCGGTGTCGATCTGCTGCTGCAGCAGCGGCGACGCTTCTTCGAACATCGCGTCCCAAGCCGTTTTGCCGCCGTATTTCGTGGTGAAATGGTGGTAGGTCGAATGCACGCCCACCCAAATGCCGTAGGGCTTCGCGGCCTCGGCGGCAAGCCCCATGGCGCGGCCGAACGCGCGGTAGCCGTCCTCCGAATCGCGCCGCGCGTGCGGCGTGGTGACGGATTCCAGCCCCAGCTCGGCGGCGAAGTCGAGCGTCCGCTTCAGTTCGTCGCCCACGAGCGCGACGTCGCCGTTCACGTGCGTGCCCATCGCGGCCATGCCGGCGTCGCCCAGCATCTTCTTGAGCTCTTTCGCGCCCAGCTTGTTGTAGCCGGCGAACTCCACGCCGTCGTAGCCCGCGGCCTTGAGACCCGCCATGCATCCGGCGGGATCCTTCCAGAACGCCTGGTGGATGGACCACAACTGCGCCGCGAGCCGCGGGCGGCGGAAATGCGGATGGTTGAAATTGTCGCAGCCGGCGAACAGCGCGGCCGACGCGGCGGAAAGCAAAAATTCACGACGGGTGTTCATGGTGTCACGCCAACGCCTCGGCCGCGGCGGCTTCGGCTTGTTTCTGTTCTTCTTCGGTTTTCTTTTGCAGCTCGTAGTCCGCGATGCGGCGGGAAATCTCGCCGGTCATGTCGTTCTTCGCGCCGGTGACGCCCGCCTTGATTGCGTGGTAGATCGCCTTCGCGGAAGAACTCCCGTGCGCGATCACCACCGCGCCGGGCACGCCCAGCAAAGGCGCGCCGCCGTAGATTTCCGGATCCACCTGGCGCTTGATGGCCTTGAACGCGCCCAACAGCAGCAACGAACCCAGCGTGCGCCAGAAGTTGCCGCGGAACTCGCGCTTCATCCAATAGCCCATCGCGTGGCACACCGACTCCGTCGTCTTCAGCACCACGTTGCCCACGAACCCGTCGCACACCACCACGTCCGTCTGGCCCTGGAAAAGGTCGTGCCCTTCCACGTTGCCGCGGAAGTCGATCGTGTCGACCCGCTTCAGCATCGGAAACGCGGACTTCGTGAGGTCGTTGCCCTTGCAGTCCTCCGTGCCGATCGAAAGCAGCCCCACCAGCGGCGTCGTGCGGTTCAGCACGGCGTGCGAATAGGCGCTGCCCATCACCGCGAACTGCACCAGCCATTCGGGGTGGCAGTCCATGTTGGCGCCGGCGTCCAGCAAAAGCAGCGGACGCCGCGGCAGACGCGTGGGCAGAACGGTCGCGATCGCGGGACGGTCCACCCCGCGGATGCGCCCGAGCGTGAACATCGCGCTCGCGGACACGGCGCCGGAATTGCCCGCCGAAACGAAACAATCCGCCTTGCCCGCCTTCACCAGACGCATGGCCACGTTGATGGAGCAGTCCCTCTTCGCGCGAACCGCCTTCGCCGGCGCGTCGTCCATTTCGGCGACGTCCGGCGCGTGGACCACCTCGATGCGCCCGTCCGCGATCGCCGCCTGCACCTGCTGGAACAGGGCGGGCGGATACTTCACGAACTCGGCTTCGATCGTGTCCTTGCGGCCGACGAGGAATACCTTGACGTCTTCCAATCCCAATGCGGCGTCGACGCCGCCCCGGACGATTGCGCCCGGCGCGTTGTCGCCGCCCATTGCATCAAGTGCAACACGCGTCATGAAGCACCCCTTTCAGGGGTTTGGTCACTTGGAAGCGACGCTCAGGACCTTGAGGCCGTTGTACGTGCCGCAGTTGGGGCACACGTGGTGCGACTGCTTCACGCCGCCGCACGCAGGGCAGGTCTCCACGGAGGCGACGATCGCCTTCTCGAGCTGGGCCACGCGCTGACGCTTGCGCATTTTGGACTTTTTGTGCTTGGGTGATGCCATTTTTCATTTTCCTTTCGTTAAGTTGTCCAATACGTTCCAACGAGAATCTGCGGCGTTTTCGGCCGCGGACTCTATCCCCGGACAGTCCACTCGACAAACCGGGTAAGTCGGTAAGTTGAGTAGTATACTCTGTCGAAGCTCTTCCGTCAAATCAAGAAATTGATTTTTTTCGTCCACCTCGAAACTCGCGGTGAAATCCGGCACTTTGACGGTAAAATCGAAATCCTGGCCGCAACGGGAGCAGGCGGCCGTGAAATCCTGCTCCAGCCGGCCGCGCACGAGCAGCTCGCGGCCGAACAGCATCACGCCGAGTTCGTAGCGGAGGCCGGCGAACGGCTTCACGTACGGATCGTCCAGTTCGAGCACCGAATCGTCCAACGCGCCCGAGAGTTCTTCGCCATCGCGGTCCAGCCGCGCCACGTCCACTGTCAATTTCGTTTCCACGGAAAACTCACTTCGCTTTCTTCAGGCGCTTGAGCACGGCCGGAGTCACCATCCCGGACAAATCGCCGCCGTAGGCCGCGATCTCCCGCACCGTCGAGCTGGACACGTAGGCCAGCTGCTCGGAGGGCATCATGAACAGCGTCTCGATTTCCGGCGCCATCTTGCGGTTGGTGAGCGCCATCTGGAATTCGTATTCGAAATCGGAATAGACGCGCACGCCGCGGATCACCACGCGCGCCTTGCGCGCGCGGCAGAATTCCACCAGCAGCGAGTCCAGCTTTTCGACTTTGACGTTCTGGAGCCCCGCCTTCGCGACGTCCTCGCGGATCATCGCCATGCGGTCCTCGCAGTCGAACAGCGCGCCGGTCTTCTTGCTGGTGGCGGCCACCGCCACCACCAGTTTCGGATACAGCGACGCCGCCCGCCGGATGAGGTCGAAATGCCCCGACGTCATCGGATCGAACGTGCCCGGATATACCGCGATTTTCTCCGCCATGGCGCTTCCCCTTCGCCGAACCGGAAATCAGAACTCCAGCGCCGCGTACATCTTCGCGAGGAACTCCTCGTAGGAAAGGCGCTCCTGCTGCATGCTGTCGCGGTCGCGGACCGTGAACTTGCCGTCCTTCGGGCTGTCCGGGTCCACCGTGAGGCACCACGGCGTGCCGGCTTCGTCCTGACGGCGGTAGCGGCGGCCGATCTGGCCGGACTCGTCCCAGAAGCAGTTCACCTTCTGGCGGAGCTTGCCGAAGATTTCCTTGGCCATCTTGTACGACGCCTCGTCCTTCTTCACCAGCGGGAACACCGCCGCCTTGACCGGCGCCACCTTCGGGTTGAAGTGGAGCACGGTGCGCACGTCTTCCTTGCCCTTGTCGTCCTTGAGCTGCTGCTCTTCGTACGCTTCGCAGAGCAGCGCGAGCATCAGACGGTCCACGCCGGCGGAAGGTTCGATCACGTGCGGCACGTACTTGCCTTCGAACAGCGCCAGGCAGAACTTCTCGGCCGCCGCGGCGTCCTTGCCGCGCGCGACCCAGTCGGCCTGCGTCTTCTCGATGAAGGCCTTGCGGGCGGCGGCGTCCATTTTCTTCGCCGCCTGTTTGAGCGGATCGTCGAACACCATCTGGCTCTCGCCGGAATGCTTCTGGTGCTGCGAAAGGTCGAAGTCGCTGCGCGCGGCGATGCCTTCGAGCTCCTGGCGACCGAACGGGAAGTCGTACTCGATGTCCACGCACGCGCGGGCGTAGTGCGCCAGCTCGTCCGGCTTCTGCCAGTACTCCACGAAACGCGCGGGCGGCAAACCGACGGCCGCGAGGAATTTCTTGCGCTGCTCGACCCAGTACTTGTGCCAGACCTCCCAGCCCCAGTCGTCCTGCACCGGCCCCGTGATGTCGGGATTGTCGGCGAGCGTCACCACGTGGCCGTACTGCAGCTCGATCGCCTCGTCCGGACGGATGAAGAACTCGAGCTCCATCTGCTCGAACTCGCGGCTGCGGAACGTGTAGTTGCGCGGCGTCACTTCGTTGCGGAAGCTCTTGCCCATCTGCGCGATGCCGAACGGCACCTGCTGGCGCGAAGTCGCGAGCACGTTCTGGAACTGCGCGAAAATCGCCTGCGCCGTCTCGGGGCGCAGATACGCCACGTTGGACGGATCGTCGATCGGCCCCACCACCGTCTTGAACATCAGGTTGAACGGCTTCGGCTCGGTCAGTTCGCCGCCGCAGTAGGGGCAGAAGAAATCGGCGTTCGCGCCCGGCTTGGGCTGCGGCTTTTTCTTCTGCTCTTCGTAGACGTCCTTGATCTGGTCGGCGCGCATGAGCTTTTTGCAGTCCTTGCACATCGTCATCGGATCGGCGAACGTGTCCAGATGGCCGGAGG
>JAKSOX010000158.1 GCA_024405335.1 Kiritimatiellia bacterium | reverse complement strand
CGCCACGTCGATCCGCGGCCGCGGCGACCGCAGCCACGGCGACACCTTGGCCGCGAACGCGTGCACCTGGTCGTGGATGCGCAGCAGCGCCGCTTCGGACACGGCGGACATCTTCTGCCCCTCCTTGCGCAGGCGGCGCGTCACCTTCAGGATCGTCTGCGTTTCGTCCGACACCGACTCCAGTTCGTCCGTGAGGCGCAGCAGGCGGCGCGCGCGCTCGGCCACGTCCGCCGGCAGGCGCTTCACCATCACCTGGCCCAGGAACTCCGTCACCTCGCGCTGCACGTTGTCCAGAATGTCCTCGCGGTGGAGGATGTGCTCCTCGTCTTCGGCGGTAGCGGTGCCGTCCAGCACCTTGCGGACCGTCGCCAGCAGGTCGAGGTCGCTGTCGCGCATGAACTGCACCTCGGAAAGCGCCTGGTCGCAGGCGATCACGGGCGACAGCTTCGCGCCCGTGGCGAGGCAGCTCAGATGCGGCTTTTCGTTTTCCGGCTGCTTCACGAGCCGCTCGATCAGGCGCGTGAACGGCTTCACCAGCGGCAGGAACAGCAGCCCGCGGCAGCAGGCGAAGAGCGTGTCCGTCACCGCGATCGGCGCCATCACGTGCGTGTACGCCTGCACCGCATGGCCGCTCACCTTGATCGTCTCGGCCACGCCGAGATCGGGGAAGAACGTCTCGCCGAACTTGACGAACAGCGGGAAGAACGGCAGGAACGCGATCGAACCGACGAGGTTCGAAAGCGTGTGCGCAAGCGCGGTGCGCTTCGCGTCCGCCGTGCCGCCGATGGCGGCGATCCAGCCCGTGGCCGTGGTGCCCACGTTCGCGCCGAAGAGCACCGCGATCGCCACGTCGTAGGCGATGAGACCCTGCTGCGCGAGGGCCATGGCGATCGCGATCGTGGCGGCGGAACTCTGGATCACGGCCGTGAGCGCCATCGCCGCGAACGCGATTTTGAGGACGCCCCAGAAGCCCGTCGCGGACATCGAGGTGAACACGGAAGAAATGGCCGGATTGTGTTTGATCGGCGCGACGCCCTTGGACATGAAGTAGAGCCCCAGGAACACCAGCCCCAGGCCGATCACCGTGAGCCCCAGGTTGTGCACCTTCTCCTCGCGGAAAAAGAAATACAGAATGCCGCCGAAACCGAGGCCGATGAAACCCAGCAGCTGCGGATCGGGGGCGTAGGCGATGATCCACACCGTGGCCGTGGTGCCCACGTTCGCGCCGATCAGCACGGAAAACGCCTGTGGCAGCGTCATCAGCGCCGAAGACACGAACCCCACGAGCATCACGGTGATGATGGAGGACGACTGCACGAGAATCGTGGAAACCACGCCCGTGCCGACGCCCGCCAGCCGATGCGCGGTGGCGAGCGCCATGAACTTGCGCAACCCCCTGCCGGCGACCGCCTGCAATCCTTCGGAAAGATGCTTCATCCCGAGGAGAAACACCCCGAGTCCGCCCAGCACCGTCACCAATACCAACAATGCGTCTTTCATGTGTTGATTTGCATTATATCACGTTCCGCCACGTCAAGTGAACCTGAAAACGTTGCGGTTGTAGCCAGTGGTGGTGAGATTGCCGCGGAGTTTCTGGTTCTCCATGATCGACGCCACCAGGTACGTGCGCAGCGAAGACACCTTCGCGTCAGCGTCGGTGATGTCGAAGATTTCGCCGTCGTCGCGGATCACCAGCGACACGCCGTCGTTCATGTCCAGCGACACTTCCGCGAGCACGGCGCGCGCGCCGTTGCGGTCCTTGACGGCCATCAGCACCTCTTCCACGATGAGCGCCGCGCGCGCCGCGATGCCGTAGGAGATGCCGTTCGCCGCGATGGCGTCGGACACGCGCTCGGAAACCGCGCACGCGGAATCCGAATCCACCTTCAAATCGAAGATGTGCGTCTTCGCGTCGCGGGAGCGGTCCAGCATCAGGGGGAACTTGGCGACGCCGTCGCGCAGAACGACGTAAACGCCGATCCCCGCCACGGCGGCGACCGGCGCCAACGCCAACGCCCACCACGTGCCGCAGACGCCGAACCCGCCCAGCGCGAGGATCAGCAGCCACGGAGCGACGAAATTCGCGAGAATCGTGAGCGTGCATGAAAGCGCCACGCGCCCGATGAACACGTAGTAGGAATTGAACAGCGTCACGAGCGACCAGAACACGTACCCGAGCGAAACGATCCGCACGGCCGCCTTGCCCGCAGCGACGAGTTCCGGATCGTCGATGCCGAGCAATTTCAAAACCAGGACTGGAGCCGCCAGCAGCACGGCGGACAACGCCAGCCCGCCGACGACGGAAAACTTGACGGCCGCGTCCATCACGGTGCGCACGCCCTTGTTGTTCCGCTCGCCCATGTACACGCCCACGAGCGGCTGCGCCGCGTTCGAAATGCCGTTGAACGCTTCGGTCACGCTGATGAGCGCGACGACCACGCCGGCCACGGGCAGCATGCCGGAACCGTAGTGGTCGATCACGTATTTGTTGATGAAGAAGAACAGCCCAGCCCAGCACAGGCGCGTGGAAGCGTCTCCGAACGAATTGCGGCAGATGTCCCACAGGTCGGCAAACGAAAAGTGGCGCACCAGCGAGAGCGTGTTCGCCTTGTTCCGGAAATGGAGCAGCAGCATGCCCAGCAACACCACGTCGCCGAGCGTGGTGCCCAGCCCGCAACCGCCGATGCCCATGGCGAACGTGAGCAAAACCGACGACACGAGCTTGACCGAAAACTCGGCGACGTAGGAAATCACGCAGAGTTTGCCGTCGCCGTCGGCGTAGCACGCGGCGTTCAACAGAATCGTCACCGGCTCCAGAAACGCGCACGGCGCGTACCACGTCCAAAAGGACGACGCGAGCGAACGCACTTCGGCGTCGGGTCCGAGCGCGTCGAAGAACGCCTCGCGCCCGAACGCCATGAACGCCAGCAACACCAGGCCGATTCCCGCGGCGCTGAACACCCCCTGCGAAAACGTCTCGCTTGCGCGACGCTTGTCGAACCGCCCCACCGCGACCGAAAAGCAGATCGCCGTGCCCGTGCCGATCAGCCAGGCGAAAAACGAAACCGCGCTCATCGGCGTCTGCAGCACGTTGATCGCCGAAAGCGCCTTTTCGCCGAGAATGTTGCCGGCGATGATGCTGTCCAGAAATCCCATCAGGAACTCGGCCAACATCGACAACGTCGCCGCGAACAGCAATCCCCTGAATTTGGTCACGCTAAATTTCATCTGGTTTCCCGAAAAAACGACGCCATTATATCACGTTCTCGGCCTTGCGCACGCCGATCACGGCCGCGACCGACTTGGACGGCGCCAGCTGCAGCGATTCCGTCAGCGACACGCCGATGCGGCGCGGCGCGTCGAGCATGTCGAGCACCGCCCCGTTCGCCGAAAGCGGCAGGTCGCCGTAGCCCGGCGAATACCGCGGCGCGGTCGTTTCGTCCGCGGCGAGTTCCATGCGGATTTCGTCTTCCGCGGCGTCGAGCCGCCGTTCGACGCCCGCCGCGCCGATCGCCTGCGCGATCAACGCGTCCGCGCCGGACAGCGCCGACGCCTTCCGCGCGAACGCGTCGAACGGCGCACCCAGCGTGGCGCACGCGAGGTAGACGGCGCCGCACCCTTCCAAATGCTTCGCCAGGTCCGGGCTTTCCCAACCCGAAACGGCCTCCCGCGGGAACCGCGCGAACGCGCACCGCGGCGCCCAAACCGCCGCCGCTTCCGCGCGCAGCGCCTCCACGCGCTTGAGCAGTTCGCCTTCGGGCGCCGCCGCGCCCATGCGCATGTAGCGCGCGATTTCGCGGACGCCCGGCACGGCCGCGGCGCGCGCCGCGATCGACGCGCGCCGCGAAAACTCGCAGCCGCAGTAGTTCTGGCGGTAGAGCCCCAGCTCCGCCGCGCGGCGGACGCTTTCCGGAAAACCGCCGTGCTTCTTGAAATCGATTTCCACGAATCCGGCGCCCGCGGCGCGGCCCGCCGCGAACACGGCGGGCGTGGGCTTGTGCGGACTCACGGTCAGCGACGTGGTGAATCCGTCGAATCCGTTCGCGGCGGCGAACGCCGCGGCCTGGCCGAGGTTGTGGCAGAAACACCGCGCGCAGCGTTCTCCCTTTTCGGGATCGTCCTCGTGCCCCGCCGCCACCGCGCGCAGCCATTCGGCGTGGTCGTAGGGCGCGGCTTCGAGCGCGACGCCTTCGGCCTCCGCGAGCCGGCGCGCGGCGGCGAAACGCCGCCGCCACTCGGCTTCGGTGTCGAGGTTCGAATTCGCGAAAAACAACACGGGCGCACGTCCTTCGGCGCGCATCCGGGGCACGCACGCGGAGGCGCACGGACCGCAGCAGACGTGCAACAGCGTCTTGCCGGCGCCGTCCATCAGGGAAGCGCCGCGCCGACGAGCTTCGAGACGAGCTTGCCGTCCGCCTGGCCCTTCACGCGGACCATGACGTCTTTCATCACGCGGCCCATGTCCTTCTTGGACGTGGCGCCGAGTTCGGCCACCGCCTGCTTCACCACGGCGGCGACTTCGTCTTCGGAAAGCTGCCTGGGCAGATACTTGCGCAGAAGCTCGAGCTCCGCCTTTTCGTTCGCGGCGAGGTCGGCGCGGCCGGCCTGCTCGAACTGCGCGATCGACTCCTCGCGCTGCTTGGCGCCCTTGGCGAGCACCGCGAGCACGGCGTCGTCCGTCATTTCCTTGCCGGCGTTCACCGTGAGGTCCTTCGCCTTCGCGATCACGCCGCGGATGGCGTTCACCGCCACCATGTCGCGCGCCTTCATCGCGCCCTTGAGGTCGTTCATCAACTTGTCGTACGTTTCGCTGGCCATCTCAATCTCCTTT
>JAKSOX010000157.1 GCA_024405335.1 Kiritimatiellia bacterium | reverse complement strand
CGGGAATGAACATTTTCAAGTTGCTGGTGGCGGCACTTTGGCTGGGTGTCGTTGCATTTGTTGCGGATGCCGGGGCGAAATCCATACCTTGGCGTCTGCCGAAGTATTCGCTCACGGCGCGCGCGATGAACGTGCGCCAGGCGTTCGACACGTTCGGCGTGGCGGAAGGCGTGCCCGTGGTGGCGAGCCGGTCCGTCCAGGGCGAATTTTCCGGCACGTTCACGGACGTCCCGGCCGACGAATTTCTCGACAGGTTGGCCACCATCCACAATCTGGCCTGGTACTACGACGGCGCGGCTCTGTACGTGTACGCCGCGAGCGAAGTGCGGACGATGATGCAGGACCTCCGCTACATGAAGGCCGGCGAGGTGTGCGAGCTGCTCAAGGAACTGGGCGTCGAAGACGAGCGCTATCCCATCAAGGCCGCCTCCAACGACGAACTCATCCTCGTGAGCGGCCCGCCGCGGTACGTGGAGCTGCTTTCCGAAATGATCGCGCGCGCGGACAAGCTCCGCGAGATGCGCACCTTCGCGGAAGTGGAAACGCGCGTGTTCCCGATCGTCCACACGTGGGCGGACAACGTGAGCATTTCGGCTTCCGCCGCCGAATCCACGGTGTCGATCAAAGGCGTGGCGACGTTGCTCAAGGAAATCATGAACACGCAACTGGGGGGCAATCTCCGCGCGAGTTCCAACGAAGTCGCCCAGGTCGAGCAGCAGCGCGAGCCGGGCGTGGACCAGTTCCAGCCGGTGATCATCCCCGAGAACCGCCTGAACGCCGTGATCGTGCGCGACGTGGCGACGAAGATGCCGCAGTACGAGCAGATCATCAGGGAACTCGACAAGCCGCAGAAACTCGTGGAGATCGGAGTGACGGCGCTGGAGATGTCCAAGAACGATTCGCTCGACTGGCAGCTGTCGCTGAAGGTGACGGGCACGCACCGCGACATGGCCGGCGGCGTCGGCCAGAACGCGCAGAACCTCACGGAAATCGCCGATTTGGCCGGCGAGGGTCTGGCGGGCGCGTTCACCTATTTGGGCAAGGACGTGAACGTGGGCGCGAGCATTTCGGCGATGAAAGCCAAAGGCAAGGCCCGGAACGTGTCGCGCACGTCGCTTTTGACGATGAACAACATGGCGGCCAACATGTCCGACTCGCAGAGCTACCACGCGAAGGTGGTGGGCGAGAACGTGGCGGACATCAAGGAAGTGAGCGCGGGCATGTCGCTGCAGGTGAAGCCGCGCGTGGTGGATCCGCCCGTGGACAGCACCAACCTGCCGGCGCAGGTGTGGCTCACGATGCGATTGGACGACGGCGGCTTCGGCACGATTTCCGTGGACGGCATGCCGATGACGCGCAAGTCTTCGCTGGTCACGCAGGCCGCGCTGGCGGACGGCGATTCGCTGTTGCTGGCCGGCTATTTCCGCGACATCGACGAAGACGGCGGCTGGGGCATTCCGTTTCTGCGCGACATCCCGTGGATCGGCTGGATTTTCGGCGGCTACTCGAAAAACAGGGAAACGGTGCAACGTCTCTTCGTGCTCACGCCGCACGTGATCGACGCGGCCTACTACAACTGCACGTCGCAGGACGTCGTGAGCGTGCAGATGCTGCGCCAGCGCGACATCGCGCACGAACAGGAACTGGCGGACCAGGCCGACCGCGACGACGCGGCGCGCACGGAGCGCGAAGAGCGCCTGGAGGAAAAGACGGCGGTCCGCCACGAGGAAGACAAGGAATCCCTCAAGCGGTTCCGCAAGGAGCGCGATTTCCGTTCCGAGCAGCGCCACGACGCGCAGAAGGCGGAACGCAAGGTCTGGGAGGAAGATTTCAAGGCCCGCAAGGAGGCCTACGAAGAAAGCAGGAAATGAGCGAGGCGACGATCGAGAACGGATGCGCGCGGGTCGCGGGCGGCGAGTGGCTGATGGGCCTCTCGCAGCCGGCGGCCGTCCGCGGCGCGGTCCAGGTGAAGGGGCTTCGCGGCCTCTTCGTGCCGGATCGGGCCTGCGTGCGCGCGGTGACGGCGGCGGCCGACTGCTGGTGCGCCGTCCAGGAGCGTCCGTTCCTCACGCGCTTCGACGCCCTGCCGGACGAACCGCTGGCGCTGGTGAGCGGCAAGCTGCTGGTGGCGCCGCTGGCGGCGCGCAAAGGCGCGCGCAGCGTGAAGCTCGTGCCGTTCAGCTTCAGCCGTTCCATGCCGGTGACGGAGTTCCAGAAGGGCTGGGCGGTGTCGGCGACGCGCAGCCGCGTGGCGCGCGTGGCGCTGGAGGACGGCGAGACGCTGGCAGTGCGGCCTGACGCCGTGGTGGCGTGGACGGGCAAGGATCCGAGCGGGTTCTGCCCGAAGCTTTCGCTGCTGGACATGCTGCTGCCGCGCGGTCCGCAGAACCTGACGTACACGTTCCACGGTCCTTCGACCGTGTGGTTCGAGGGAGCCGCGTCCGCGCGTCCGCGCCGCCGCGGAGCGCAAAGGATTTGGTGAAAAGATGTTGGACGCCAGCCAGATCATGCGCCAGGTGCTGCAGGCGGGACGTTACGACGCCCTGGAGGGGCAGTCGTTCACCGCGCAGCAGACGAACCAGGCGGCCGTCCAGTCCGGCCAGGCGATGGGCTTCACGCTCCAGGTGATGGAGGATCCGATGGCGGACCTCATGGACTCGATGGAGGAGCTTTCCTTCCAGTTCGAGGAGAAGGAGATGAAGACGGCCGGCGAACGCAAGCTGGGCGAGCTGCGCGGGCCGAAGAGCGCCTACATCACGGCGATCCAGGAGTGGATGAAGACGCTGCCCGACATGCCGGGCGGCGAATTCATGGAGCGGATGCTCCGCCAGCTGCGGCACGCGCAGCTGGGCGGCCAGACGCCGAACGCGCAGCAGCTGCTGAAGATGCTGCGCGAAGGCAGCGGCGATCCCACTCACCAGTTCGCGATGCTGGACATCCTCGAACAGGCTCTGAAGCCGGACGAGGAGGAACTGCAGAAACTGCTCCAGCAGACGAAGCAGACGCTGAACGCCGAGAAGGGCGCGGAAGTCCGCGCGGGCCTCAACCTCGCCGAGCAGATCAACGCGCAGGCGAAATCCCCCGAGGAGATGCAGAACCTGCGCGACCTGTACCGCGGCGAAGTGCTCGGCTTCAAGTCGCCGCAGGACTGCTTCAGGTCGCTGCTGGCGACGCGCGGGGCGGGGCGGCTCGCGGAATCCATCGAGTTCCTCATCAAAGGCGCGGGCGTGGATCTGAACAGCCCTTCGCCTTCGACGAGCGCGGAGGAGCTGCATCGCGTGCTGGGCGATCTGCAGTGCGTGAACGTGCTCCGCACGGTGATGGACAAGTGCAACGCGCTCGCGGGCAAGATGGCGTCGCAGTTCGGCGAGACGTGTCTGCTGAACGGCGAGAAGATGACCGGGCGCATCATGGACTTCACCGAGATGCCGTTCGTGAACGCGGGCAACGTCGGCGGGTTCATTTCGTCCTGCGGCATCGGCCAGCTGCTGGCGCAGCTCTACTTCTGCACGGAACTGCTGAACATGTTCCGCGGGCTGTCGCCGCGCCTGTTCCAGGAAGACGCCGACCGTTTCAAGCTCATCGACGCAGGGCAGGAACATCTGGACGGGCTCGTGTCGCTGCAGGAAGAGGCCGAGCAGGAAGAGAAGGAAAAGAAGAAGAAGGAGGACGCCGCATGACGCCGGATTGGCTCAACGACGCCGTCCGCGCTTTCGGGCGGCAGATGGGGCTGCAGTCGTTCGCGCTGAACGACCGCGGCGCGGCGGGCGTCCGCTTCGAGAACGGGCTTTCGCTCCGGCTCGAATACGCGCAGGAGTCCCTGGTGATGACGATGGGCGTGCCGACGGAGCCGTCCGACGCGGCGTTGAAGCGCCTTTTGACGGCGGTGCATCCGAGCGCGCAGCGCGGCATTCGCGTCCGCGCGGCGTATCTTTCCCGCGCGGGCGAGGCCATTTACGCGATCCGGCTGCCCGAGCGCGAGGTGAACGTGACGGCCATGGAGGCGGCGTTCCGCGAGTTGTGGCGCGTCGTGGACGCGCTGAGGAGGTCCGTGTCGTGAGCGCCATGAACGTCAACCGCACCACGCAGGGCGTGAGCTTCAACACCGGCATTTCGATGGCCGAGTACAACGAAGCTCCCGCCGGCCAGACGCCCGGCCAGACGCAGCGTTCGATACTGCCCGGATCGACGACGGTGTCCGAGGCGCTGGCGAACGTGTTCCCCAAGGATCCGACGGCGGCGGGCCAGATCATGGGCATGCTGGCGGCGGCTGGCAACTCGACGTTGTTGCGCACGGGCAACGGATTCCACATGGCGGCGAAGAAGGCCATCCGGAACCTGCGCGGGAAAAAGGACAAGGGCGGGAAAGGCGAAGCCGCCGGCCGAGCCGCCGAAGAACTCGAAAACCTGTTGGACGACACGGAGCTTCTGGACCAGTACCGGGCCGCTCTTCTGGAGAGCTGACACGCCATGATAGAAAAAATCCTCAGCGTATTCACCAAATGGGGCGACCTCGTGCTCGCCTTCCTGGTGGTGTGCATCATCGGCCTCTTGATCATTCCGCTGCCGTCGCCGGTGGTGGACCTGCTCATCGCGATCAACATCTGCATTTCGACGGTGCTGCTGATGTTGTCGTTGTACCTGCCGCGCGCGCTGGCGTTCTCGACGTTCCCGTCGATGCTGCTGTTCACCACGCTGTTCCGGCTGGCGCTGAACGTCACCACCACGCGCTGCATTCTGCTGCACGGTTCGCAGGATCCGAACGCCGCCGGTTCCATCATCATGATTTTCGGCAATTTCGTGGTGGGCGGCAACTTCGTGGTGGGCGCGGTGATCTTCCTGATCATCACGATCGTGCAGTTC
>JAKSOX010000156.1 GCA_024405335.1 Kiritimatiellia bacterium | reverse complement strand
GAAACGGCCGCGCCGTTGAGCGAAACGCGCCCCGCTTTCACGAGCCCCTGGATGCGGGCGCGCGAAAAATCGGGCAACTGCTCCGCAAGCCAGGAGTCGAGACGGTCCACGCCGGAGGACGGAATCGTGAAGGAAAGGATTTGGTCTTCTTCGGTCACTTCAGGGGCTCTGCCGCGATTACGGTCTGGAACGCGTGTTCGCCGCCGGCGGGAACCGTCGGCCAGCGGTCGGGATAGAAATTCGCGGGCTCGACGCACACGTAGTCGTTGATCTCGGAACGGTCGACGTTGAAGACGTGCTCGAGCGACTTGTTCTGGATCCACGTCACCACGTCGCTTCCGCCCGTGGTGCGGATCGTGATGCGGCGCGACCACGCGGGGTCGACGAGCGCGACCGCGCTGCCCTCGCCCGGCATTTTGAAAAGATCGCATCCCGGCCAAACCGGCAACTTGCCGCGCCAGACGTTCCCGCCGGCGGCGTCGCACGGCAAATCGCGGGTGGATTCGTACGTCGCGCCGTCGAAACCCTCGAGCCACGTGTTGAAGCAGTTGCTCGTGCGCAGATACGGATGGTAGCCGACGCCGTAGCCGAACGCCCTGCCGTCCTTGTTCAGGTTGCGCGTCACGAGCCGGAGCGTGAGCGCGTGCGGCGCGAGGGTGATTTCGTAGCGCAGCTCGAAGTCGTGCGGAAACCACTTGCGGGAAAAGTCGTCGGGCGTGAGTTTCAGCGCGAGCGTCGTTTCGTCCGCGCCGTCCTTCTCGCCGGCCACGGCGAAGAGCCCCCGGCGGGCCGTCGCGTGGAACGGCGCTTCGCGCGGCGGCGGATCCATCCACCCCCAGGCGATCTTGCGGCGCTCCCACCACGTGGGCTTCGGCGGCACGGGCGCGCCGCTGGAGCCGAACCACGGCCACAGCAGCGGAACGCCGCCGTGGACGAACTCGTCGCCCACGGGACGGCTGTCGAACCCCGCCTTCGGCGCGAAAAGCAGCGGATGTTCGTCGCCGGCGAAACGGCAGGCCGTCACCTGCGCGCCGCGCAACGCCACCCGGCATTCGCCGGAGGCGTTCTTGATCGTGGCGACCGGATCGCCGTTTTTGTCCGGCGCGTAGGAAATCGACGCGAACGCCGACCCCGCCAGCGCCAGCGGAACCAGAAGAACTGTACGTTTCATGCCGCACAGTATACCACAAATCCGGAACTGGAAGGGACCGGCGTTCAGGCGTCAAGCAAATGGCGGCGGAGTGCGATGGCCACGGCTTCAGTGCGGTTGGCCGCGCCGATTTTCGCGAACAGCGCGTTGGCGTGCTCCTTCACCATGTCCACGCTGATGCCGAGCTGCAACGCGATGTCCGCGTTCGAAAGCCCGCGCACGATCGACGCCAATATCTCCGCCTGCCGCGGCGAAAGCGCCGGCACCGGCGGATTCGCCGCGAGGATCCGCTCGATTTCCGGCGACACGGCGCGCCCCCCGGCGGCGACCGTGCGAATGGCCGCGAGCAGTTCCGGGAAGTCCGCGTTCTTCATCACGGCGCCGCTCGCGCCAGCTTCCAGCGCGTGCGCCAATCCGTCCGCCAACGCGAACGAAGTGAGAATCAGCACTTTCGCGTCGGGCATCTTCTCCAACAGCCGCCGCGTCGTTTCCGCCCCGTCCATGCCCGGCATCATCAGATCCATCACCACCACGTCCGGCTTGAGCTTGAGCGCCTTGCGGATGGCCGTTTCCCCGTCGTCCGCGTCGCCGACGACGCACACGTCCATTTCCGATTCAATGAGGGACGCGAGTCCCATCCTGAGGATGGCGTGGTCGTCGACGATGAGCACTTTGATGGACATGGGCTGGATTTTAAGGTCTTTGCGCGGATCAGGAAACCCCCACGGGAGAGGGGGTGGTGGCTGCGGCCGGCAGCGTGACGGTGACGACGGCCCCCCTTCCGGGCGCGCTGTCGATGGAAACGGCGCCGCCGAATTGCTTGGCGCGTTCCGCGAGGCCCTGCAGGCCGAAGTGCCCCTGGAGTACGCCGGGGCGGTCGTCCGGATCGAACCCCCGGCCGTCGTCGCCGACGGAAAAGCGCAGCGCTTCGGCGTCGAGCGTGCCGGCGACTTTCACCGTGCGCGCGTCGCCGTGCCGCAGGGCGTTCACCACCAGCTCGCGCACCGCCCGCAACACCGCGTGCGCCGCGTTGTCCGACAGCCGCGCGCGCGGCACGTTGAACCGCACCAAGATGCGCGAAGCGTCCGAAACGTGCGGCTGGAGCGTCTTGAGGATCGCCTGCGTCATGTCCGGCTCTTCGAGCGCCTGGCTGCGCAGGTCCCAGATGCAGTTCTTGAGTTCGTCCCGGCACGACTTGAGCGTGCGCTCGGCGCGGTCGAGGTGCGTTCGCATCGCGGGCGGCAAATCGCCGGCCGCACGGTCCGCCGCCGCGATTTCCATCGAAACGCCCGTCAAACTCTGCGACAGCGAATCGTGCAGTTCCACGGCCATGCGCGTGCGCTCGTCGATCTTGAGGTTCGCCTTCACGCTTTCGAGCTGTTCGCGCAGCAGCTGCCGCCCGCGGCGCTCGGCGCGCGCGCGCAACGACGCGTTCCACACGAGCACCGCCAGCATGGCCATGCCGAGCACGCCCACCACGGCCCAGATGCGCCCCGGCGTCCACCACGGGGGACGGGAAAGGACGCGCACGTCGTCCTTTCCGCGCACGATCACGGAAAAGCCGCTGATGTGCGGGAACACGGCGCGCTGGCTCCAATCGGCGCATTCCAGCAGGCACACGCCGGTGATTTCGACTTCGCAGCCGAGCGTCAGTCCGCCTTCCGCCTCGGGATGGGCGCTCGTGTCCACGGGCACGAGCACGCCGGAACTTTCCACGTTCAGCCGGCCCTCGGCGTTGCCGACGGACGGCAAACTGCGCACGACGCCGCGCAGCGTCACGCGGCGGCCCTGGAAATTGCTGTCGAAGTACACGGTGCCCTGACGGCGGCTGAACGCCCGCGCCACCGGCACGGCCGGCTCGGCCAGCCGCCGCGCGACGTCGTCCGGCGCGGGCGTCGACGCGGGCCGGCAGCGGGCCTTGGCGAGGTTGACGTGGAAAAGATCCGTTTCGGGATAGCCCGACGCCGTCACGCGGTCGCCCGGCTCCGGCAGCTCCCCGGACTTCACGAGACGCACCGTCATCATGCGGTTCGTGTCCGTGCACATGAGGAAATGGTCGCCGCGCCACGTGGCGAGCACGGTGCCCGACACGCGCCGCCGTCCGAGACGGAGCACGTCGATGGCGCTCGCGTAGGAGTGGATTTCGAGTTCCGGCACGTCGAACGGCGCGATCGCCGCCGCCACCACCGCCACGTTCGATTCGGCGTGGGCGTTCAAGTAGGGAGCGGAGAGGTTGCGGTTGCCGTCCGTGACCTTGTTGAACGTGCCGCGCACCGCGACTTGCGCGTCCAGCAGCGCGGCGTGGCCGTCCGGCGTGTGCGGCAGGGTCACGGGCAGAATCGACTCGGCGTTTTTGAGCAGCAGGATGTCGTAGCGCGGGTCGACTTCGTCGGGCAGGGCGTCGATCACCACGCCCTGCGTCCGCACCACGGCTTTGTCGTGCAGCTGCGGATCGAGCCGGCCGATGCGCACGAACGGCGCCTCCGCGTGCGCGGCCGCCGCCAGGGCGGCGAACAGGATTGCGGCCGGAAAAAGGTTCATGGTTCCTTGCGCCCCGCCGAACCGCGCCCGGTCAGCGGTAGTAGTCGAAGTGGCGCTCGAGGCGTTCCATCGACCAGGCGACCACGTAGTTGAAAAGATAGTAGAACGCGCCGGCCGCCACGAGCGGCGTCATGGTGGTGTTCGCGGAGGAAAGCTGCTTGGCGATCGTGAACATCTCGGTCACCGCGATGGTGAACGCGAGCGACGTGTCCTTCACCAGCGTGATCACCTCGTTGCCGATGGCGGGGATGACGCGCTTGATCGTCTGCGGAAGGATCACGCGGAAGAACGTGCGCACGGGCGAGAGCCCCAGCGCTTTGGCGGCCTCCCACTGGCCGGCGTCGATGGACAGGATGCCGCCGCGGTAGATTTCCCCGAAATACGCGGCGTAGTTGAGTCCGAACGCGAGCACCGTCGCGAGCACGCGCGGATACTTCGCCAACGGCATGCCGAAAAGGACGTACGGCGAGAAATACACGAAGATGATCTGGAGCATGAGGGGCGTCCCGCGCACCACGGACACGAACAGCCGGAACAGCGCGGAGACGATTTTCACGTGCGACATCCGCCCGAACGCCACCACGAAACCGAGCGGCAGGGCGAGCGCCAGGGTGAACGCGAAAATCTCCACGGAGACCGCCAGGCCGCCGCAGAGATCCGAAATCATGCTCCAGAACGTCATGCAACGCCCCGCTTACTTGAGGAGAAGCGAATTCTTCTCGATTTTGTATTCGTCGGCGATCTTCTCCATCGTGCCGTCCTTCGCGAGTTCGCGGAGAACCGCCTCGACTTCGTCCTTCAAGGCGACGTTGCCCTTCTTGAAACCGATGCCGTAGGTTTCGGTCATCACGATTTCCCCGAGCATTTCGAACTTGCCGGGCAGGTCGGCCATTTTCTTCTTGGCGACGCCCACGTCCATCGCCACCGCGTCGACGCCGCCCATGGCGAGCTCGTTCACGGCCTGGTTGTAGTTGGGCATCACGACGATTTCCTTGAACGTCTTGCCGAGTTCGGCGGCCTTCTTGTTGCCGTCGTCTTTGCCGGAAAGCGCCTTCTGCACGGGCGTGTCGGTTTGGACGCCGACGGTTTTGCCGGCGAGATCGGCGAGCTTCTTGATCGCGGAACCGGCTTTCACGAGCACCACCTGCGAATTGTCCACGTACGGCGCGGACCAGGTGTAGGCGTCTTCGCGGCCCTGCATGGTGAAGCCGTTCCAGATGCAGTCGATCG
>JAKSOX010000155.1 GCA_024405335.1 Kiritimatiellia bacterium | reverse complement strand
TCGTGCGCGAGGTGGCTGCCCCACATCGGCAGGTCGTACTGGCGGTAGAGGCCGCGGTTCAGCGCGGACGCGAGCGTCAAGTCGCCGAACGGGAAGTCCTCCGTGCAGGGGATTTCCGTTCCCGCCGCGACTTCGTAGTCGAGCGAGAAGTTCGCCGAAGTCGCCATCACGTTGCCCCAGCCGAGTTCGTGCAACCCCTTCACGTGCTTGTGCACGCGGTTCATGTATTCGTCGACCAGCGCGTTGAGCGTGGCGCCGCGGTTGTCCCAGTTCTGGTACAGGGAGAAGTTGTAGCGTTCGCCGAAGTCGTGGCCGAGCCACGTGGCGCCCAGGTCCTTGTTCATCTTGGCGAGCTGTTCCTTGTTCGCCGAGGAATAGATGCACGTCGAATAGAGTCCGTTCGTCTTCGCGCGGTGCGAAAGGTCGAGCAGCAGCCCGCCGCTCTGCCAGAACTGGAGCGTGTTGCCCACCTGCTCCTTGGCGCACAGGTCCACGAGCTCGTTGTAGTTGAGCTTCTCGGGATGCCAATAGGTGAAGCAGAAGCCGCCGCAGCCCATGCGCGCGTCGTTGCCGTACACGCCCGAACCCACGTAGACGCCGGCGTCCGCCGGCACGGGCGTCTTCTTCGTGGCGCGGCGCGGCAGCGCCACGATCTCGTCGCCGGTGAGCGGCTTGTCCGGCTTGTCCGCCCGGCGCCGCGCGTCGTTCACGTTCTCCGCGGCGCAGACGCCCGCGATTGCGCAGGCGACGACCGCCGCCGTCCATCTCGTCGTTTTCATCGTGTCGTTCTCCTCGTGTTGTCTGAAGCTCCGTTCCGGTCCGTCATCCCTTGAGCGACGCGCCCGTGGAGGCGTTGCCCACGAAGCGGGAGTAGCGCTCGAGCCAACCGCCCTTGACGCGCGGCGTCCACTTCTTCGCCTTCTTCGCGCGCGCGGCGATTTCCTTCGCCGTCAGCTTCGCGGAAATGGCGCGCTTGGGGATGTCGATCGTGATCTCGTCGCCGTCCGCGAGCAGTCCGATGAGGCCGCCCTCCGCCGCCTCCGGGCTCACGTGGCCGACGCACGCGCCGTGGGTCGCGCCGGAGAAGCGTCCGTCCGTGATGAGCGCCACGCTCTCGCCGAGGCCCGCGCCGATGATGTAGCTCGTGGGCGCGAGCATCTCCTGCATGCCGGGGCCGCCCTTCGGGCCTTCGTAGCGGATCACCACCACGTGGCCGGGCTTCACCTTGCCGCCGAGGATGCCGGCGCACGCCTCTTCCTGGCTGTCGAAGCAAATCGCCTTGCCCGTGAATTTCATCATGGAAGGCGCCACGCCGCCCTTCTTCACCACCGCGCCGCGCGTGGCGAGATTGCCCCACAGCACGCACAGGCCGCCGTCGCGGGAATAGGCGTTTTCGAGCGGACGGATCACGTCGGCGTCGGAAATCTTCGCGGCGCGGATTTGCGCGCCCAGCGTTTTGCCGCCCACGGTGGGGGCTTCGGGGTGCAGGAACGGCGCGTCTTTCGGCAGACACGCCTGCACGCGTTTCAGCACCGCCATGACGCCGCCGGCGCGGTCGAGGTCGGAAACGTGGTAGTGGCCGCTCGGCGCGAGTTTGCACACGTATGGCGTGGCCGCCGAGATTTCGTTCATGCGCTTCAAGCTGAAATCCACGTCCGCCTCGCGGGCGATGGCGAGCGTGTGCAGCACGGTGTTCGTGGATCCGCCCATCGCCATGTCCAGCGTGAGCGCGTTGTCCAGCGCGTCGCGCGTGACGAGGTCGCGCGGACGGGGTCCGCCGGACTTCGCCATCGCCACCGCGCGCTTCGCGCTGCGCTTCCAGAAGTCGACGCGCGCGGGATCGACGGCGAGAATCGTGCCGTTGCCGGGCAGCGCCAGCCCGAGCGCTTCGTAGAGGCAGTTCATCGAATTCGCCGTGAACATGCCGGAGCAGCTGCCGCAGCCGGGGCAGCTCGTCTCCTCCACCGCCTCGAGTTCTTTCCGCGAGATCTTGCCCACGTTCTGCGCGCCGACCGCCTCGAACACGGAGTTGAGGTCCGTGTCCTCGCCCGTCTTCGGATGCTTGCCCGGCGCCATCGGCCCGCCCGAGCAGAAGATCGTGGGCACGTTCACGCGCAGCGCGCCCAGCAGCATGCCGGGCACGATCTTGTCGCAGTTCGGGATGCAGACGAGCGCGTCGAAGCAATGCGCGCGGGCGACGGTTTCCACGCTGTCGGCGATGAGCTCGCGGCTCGGCAGCGAATACTTCATGCCCGCGTGCGCCATGGCGATGCCGTCGCACACGGCGATCGTGTTGAACTCCATCGGCACGCCGCCGGCGTCGATCACGGCCTGCTTGACGATTTCGCCCACCTTGTTGAGGTGGCAATGGCCGGGCACGAAACTTTCGTAGGAATTGCAGATGCCGATGAACGGCTTCTTCATGTCCCCGCGCTTCAAACCGCACGCGAACAGCAGCGAACGGTGCGGCGCGCGCTCGTTGCCCGACTTGACCTGATCCGACGTCATTTCCATTCCCGATTCCTTTCTTTCCAACGCCCGGCGATCACCAACCAGCTTCTTGTTTTACCATGACGGCCAGATACCCGACGAAGATGAGCATCCAAAGCGCGCCTTCCCAGCGTTCGATTTGGCCGTCCTTCCTGAAATTGCGCCAATTGAGGCCGAACACGAGGATCGACAAGCTCATGATCGCCATCACCGGAATGTCGCGCGTCACCACGTAGCGGCTGTAGTTCGCGTACGGGCTGATGGACCCCGCCAGCCCCACGACCGCGAGCGTGTTGAACAGATTGGACCCCACGATGTTTCCGATCACGAACTCGTGTTCGCCGCGCCGCGCCGACGCGATCGCCGACGCGAGTTCCGGAAGCGACGTGCCCGCCGCCACCACCGTGAGCCCGATGAGCAGATCGGAAACGTGCAGCACGTCGCGCGCGAAGTCGACGCACCCCCACACGAGCAGGTGCGACGATCCGACGAGCATCGCCAACCCCGCGACGACCCAGAAGATCGACGCCCCCAGCGGCGGCGTCCCCGCCACCGGTTGCGCGGCGCCGTCGTCCCGGCCTTCTTCGGGTTGCGCGTTCGACTTTTGGTCGTACAGGCAATAGAGCGGCATCATCACGGCGAACACGCCCAGCAGGATGAAACCGTTCATGCGCGAAAAATCCATGTCCCGCACGACGAAATACGACAGCGCCGTCACGCCCAGCAGCAGCGGCACGGCCACGGCGCAAACCGACGGCTTCACCTTGAGCGGACGGATCATCGCCGCCACGCCCAGAATCGCCGCCAAATTGAAAATGCACGAACCGTAGGCGTTCCCGAGCGACAAATTCGCGTGGCCGCTCAAGCCCGACAGCGTGGACACGCACAATTCCGGGGCGCTCGTGCCGAAGCCGATGATCACCATGCCCACCACGAACGGCGACACGCCGAACGCGCGCGCCACGGCCGCCGATCCTTCGACGAATTTGTCCGCGCTCCAGGAAAGCAGGAAAAGCCCGCCCGCGATGAACAGCAGGGAAAGCAACAGCGGAATGTTCGAATCGATGCTCATATCGTTTTGTCGGTTGCGGCCCGCGACAGTACTCCGTCCAGCGTCGGCAGCTTCGCGTGTTGTACCATTTTGAAGGGAATCTGCAGCCCGAGAGGACGCACGAAACGCGCCAAACGGGGCGTCCGCACGTGGATCGCGCCGGGCACGCGCCCGCTCGCGAGAAACGCCTTGAGCAGCCGCGTCGCGAGCGACTCCCACATGCCCTTGAGACCGCCGGAACCGACGCCCATTCGGTCCCACAGCACGCGTCGCCCCGTCGCCGCGTCCACGCCCGCGAAAAGATACAGGATGCGCGGACGCGCCTCCGTGGTGCGGAACACGGCCGACTGGAGAAAATCGATCTCCCACGTCTCGTCTTTCGCCAGCTGCAATTTCGCCGCCGCCTCGCAGTCGGCCTTGGCCAGCGCGACGCGCTCCACGTACAGGACGTGCGGCAGCCCGGGCGCCTTGAGCGGCGCGTCGCGCCATTTGCCGTCCAATCCCTCCCGGCGCGCGAAAAGCGACGCTTCGTCCTTGAATTCGAGCGGCAGGTCCGGCTCTTCTTCCAGGCGCATCAGGATGCCGTAGCTTTCGTACAGCACGGGCGCCAGGAACGCGGCGTCCCCGGGCGGCGGCGGCACCGGCACGAAACCCGGCGCGAACGCGTACAGCTCGGCGCCGCCGGACGCGAGCCCCACCACTTCCCAATGTTCAAAATCGATCGGACTCATCGCCACCCCCAGATTCGGGTTCTGGGTGAAGATGCGGAAATCCCTGAACGCGTCGAACCCGCGGAACACGAGCAGCCGGCCGGCAATGGGATTCTTGCCGGATTCCTGCGCCGCCGTCACCAGAAACGGCAGCGTTTCCGTTTCCAGCGTGACGGCCCAGACCTTCCCGGCGACCTTCTTCCAAAGGCCCAACCGGGCGATGGCCTGCGCGATCTCTGCGATGTCCTTCTTGTCCATTGCGTCAGATTATACCATATTTGCGGAAATCGGGGGGCGGCGGAGCTTCAAATTCCATCGTTTTTCCCGTGACGGGGTGTCGCAGAGAAAGTTTCCACGCATGGAGCAGCTGGCGCGCCGGACGCGGCTCGAGCCGCTTGTCCATCCACGCGCGCCCGTACGTGGCGTCGCCGGCGATCGGACACCCCAGCACGGACGACAAATGCACGCGGATCTGGTGCGTGCGGCCGGTGAGGATTCGGCATTCCACGAGCGACAGCCCCTTCCCAGGATCCGTCGCCGCCACGCGGTAGAGCGTGATGGCGTTTTTGCCGTTCTTGTCCACCACCGCCATCTTCTTGCGGTCCCGCGGGGAACGTCCGATCAGCGTCTCCACGCGCCCTTCGGCCGGAACGGGCGAACCGTGCGCGATCGCCAAGTACGTTTTCGCGACGCCGTCGTGGCGCGA
>JAKSOX010000154.1 GCA_024405335.1 Kiritimatiellia bacterium | reverse complement strand
AAAAAGACGCGCGAACGCGCGGAGCGGCGGAATCAGCGCAGCGCGCCGAGCTGGAGATCGTAGGATTTCAGCTTCGCCCACTCGGCTTTCGCGGTGAGGTCCAGCGTCCGCGCCGCCGGCGCGAACGGCAGGCGGAACACGCTCTCGAACGCGTCCGCGCCGTTCAGCCCGCGCACCGCGAACGCGAGATCCTTGATTTCCGCCGGACAGCTCCCCCAGATTTCCACGGGTTGCCCTTTGTAAAGGTTCCGCACCATCTTGGGATGCACTTCCACGCCGTTCGCCGACGCGAACATGACGCGCATGTCGGTGAGCACGGGATCGTGGAAAGTTTCGAGGAATCCGTTCAGTTCGGCGGCGGCCTGCTTGCGGTCGCCGGCGTGGTACGTCCATCCGCCGCGGTTGCCGCGCGAAAGCAAATCCATGAGCTGCTTGTTCGCGCGCTCCTTAACGCCGTACATGTACACCGAAACTAACCCGCCGTTCAGCTTGGTGAACGCAGCCAGGATGTCCGTGGACTTCGTCATGCCGGCCGTGGCCTCCGCGTCCGTCACCACCAGCGCCACCACGGGGCGCCGCGGATCGCGCGGCACCGTCATGATGCTGCGCAGCGTCGCGAACACGTCCGTGCGGCCGTGCGCCGTGAGCCGGTCCATCCACTTGTCGGCCTTCTTGAGGGAGTCCTTCGTGACGGGCTGCCAGGAGGAAAAGCAGTAGTCGAACTTGTCGCGGAACGCCACCACGTTGAACCGGTCTCCCGTGTTGAGCGCCCGAAGCGCGTCCTTCACCACGGCGCGGCAGGCGTCCAGCCGGTCGTTCGCGATCGAACCGGAGGCGTCGAGCAGGAACACGAGATCCTTCGACACGACGTTCAAAGGCCGCACGGCGTCGCTGGAAAGCGTCAACCGGAAATACTTGCGCCCGCCGGCGTCGGGATCGGCCCACCAGGCGAGCGTCGTTTTCACGTTGTCGGAAAAGTCGGCCGCGTCCTGCGAACCCAGAAGGTCCTGCACGGCCTCCTTTTCCTTTTCCACGACGGCCTCGTCCACGCGCGCCATCATCTCGGCCGGCGCCGCGACCGACGGCGGCGCTTTCTTGGGAGGCGCCGTGCGCGTCTCGACCACGGGAGAAGCCACGCCCACGGCCTCCGCCGCCGCGCCGACGGCCTCCATTTTGTCCACCACGATCGGAGCCGCGCGCGGCGCGACCGCCGGCACGACCGGCACGCCGTCTCCGCCGTCTCCGCCGACGCCGGAACCACCGCCGCCTTCCACCGACCCCCCCGCGCCGGAACCGCCGGACGGTTTCTCCGCCGTCGGCACGGACGCTGGGACGCGCGGCGCCTGAAGCAACGCCAACGTGTCGAGTTCTGGCGCGTTCTTCTGCCGCGTTTCCGCCGGCACGTACGTGCGGGGCAGCGCAGCCAAATCGTCCGGCACCACGGGCGCCGACACCTTGATAATCTCCTGCTTCGGCAGGCGCACCTCGGGCGCGGGCGCCACGTCCTCCGCCAACACGCCCGCGTCCACCGCGCTCGGCGGCAGCGAACCGCCGCCCGACAATGACTCCAGCGACGAATCGCGCTTTCCGTCGGACTCCAGCTTCGTTTCGCGCGTCTCGGGGCGTTCCGGCGCTTCCGCGCGCGACACGCGCATCGTCGGCACCTCGCGCGTCCATTTTTTCTGGGCCGCCCGCGCGGACGCGGAAAAGGTCGACAGCGTGCAATCCGACAACACGTACATCAAGCCGAGATGCGCGGCCACCGAAACGAACAGCGCCGCCGCCACCAACGCCATCGTGGCTTCGCGGTTTTGTGGATAATCACTTGCCATAGCGCGTCTTCAACTCCATGCGCAGCGCGTCCGCTTCTTTTTTGCGGTTCGACTCGTCGAGAATCGCCGCCGCCGCCGCCAGCGACTTCGGCGTGTGCACCGCGTGGTCGAACAACGTCCCCACCAGCAGATGGTATTTGAGCGCCGCCTCGCGGTCGCCGCGCTTCTCTTCGTTTTCCGCCAGCGCCGCGTACGCCAGCACGCGCAGTTCCACGAGTTCGGGAGTGTTCGCGCGTTCGACGGCTTCGGTGAGATGGTCGCGCGCCTTGTCGTGATCCGCCGCCGACGTCTCGAGCCGGCCGAGGTTCAGGGCGGCCGTCGCCGCCGAGGGCGTGCGGGCGTTCTGCTCCAGCGCGCGCGCGTAGGCCGCCGCGGCCGCGTCGAGCGCGCCGCGTTTTTCTTCGGCGCGGCCGCGAAGCGTGGCGGCGATCTGCTTCCAGGTAGGGTCGACGTCGCGCCGTTCGAGCAGCCCCGCGGCCTTCGCCGCGGACGCGGCCATGGCGGCGTCGCCCTCCAACAGCGTTTCCGCCGTCCACGCCAACGACGCCGGCGTCATGCGGTCCACCGCGGGCGTGTCGAGCAGTTCGGCGAGCAGCTTCGCGCTTTCCGTCTTGGCGCCCTTGCGCTCCAGCACGAACGCGAGTTCGAGCTTCGCGTCGCGCGCCGTTTCGGCGTCCGGCTTGGCCGCGAGCGTTTCGCGGAACCGCGCCTCGGCCTCGGACTCGTCGCCCGCGCCGCGCGCGGCGACGCCGCGCCAGTAAAGCGTTTCCGCGTCCTTTGCGCGATCCGGATACCGGCGCGCCAGTTCGCCCAGCGTCCGATGGGCCGCCTTGTGGTCCTGCTGGCGGATTTCCTCCATGCCGCGCGCCCTGAGCGCGTCGGCCGCGAACGGGCAGTCGGGATATTTCGCCAGAAGCGCGGTCCAGTCGGCCATCGCCTCGCGCACCTGGCCGAGGCGGGCTTCGTACGCCGCCGCCAGGTACAGCGCGCGCGGCGCCAAATCGCCGCCGGCCGCCGCCGCGCGCCGCGCGTAGCGCACCGCCGCCGCCCAGTTCGTGGTGGCCGCCGCCGACTCGTAGGCGTAGGTGAAAACCCGCGCCGCGCCGGACGCCGGCCAGTCGCCGCGCTTTTCCACGTCGGCCAGCACCCCCGCGTGGTCGCGGTCGGCCGCGCGCAACGCCAGGCGTTCGCGCCAGGCCGCGTCGGCGTAGCGGCCGTCCGGGAACTTCGCGAGCAGTTCGCCGTAGGCGGACGCGGCCTCGCCGCGGCGTTCGAGCTTGCGCAGGGACGACGCCTTCAGGTACAGGAAATCCTCGGTCGCGTCGGCCGTGGCGCCGGCGGCCAACGCCGCGCTCGCCGTTCCAAGCGCGGCGGCCGGCCGACCCGCCAGATGCTCGCTCCACGCCTTGTACACGCGCGACTCGACCGTGCGGCGGCCCGTCGGGAAGCGCTTCTGCAACGTCGCGTACAGCGTGGCCGCTTCGACGTAATTGCCCTCGCGGTAGCTGAGCATCGACGCGAAGAACGTCGCCTCCTCGGCCACTTTCGCGTCCGCCGACGCCGACAGGTCCAGATAGATGCCCAACGCTTTGCGGCGCTCGGCGGCATCGGCGCTGGCGGAAAGGATCGGCGCCAACGAAAAACGCGCCATGTCGCGGACGGCCTTGGGCGTCTCAGGACGGTCCAACCTGCGGAGCTCCTTCTCGCGCGTTTCGCCATCGGACAAAAGGGCCTTGTTGAGCCGCGCGTAGTCCGCCAGTTTGGACGCCGGGAACTTCTCGACCACCGCCGTGAACGCCTCGACGGCTTCCGCTTTCCGCCCGAGCTTGTTTTCGCAGTCGCCGATTCCGTACAGCACTTCGTCCTGCGGCACGGCCGCGTTCCCCTTCACGGCCTGGTATTCGGCCCGCGCTTCGGCGTACATGCCGAGTTTCGAGAACCGGTTGCCGAGCGCCAGCCGGTCCGCGGGGGCAGCGGCGGCGAACACGAGGAAAAACGCGCCGAAGAAAGTGCTTGTCATGCCGATCAGGCGTCGAACGCCGCCTCCGCTTTTCTGAGCAGTTCGCGGTTCTTTTCCACGAGCTGCGGTTTTTTCTTGAAGCTGGCGACGAGCGCCGTTTCGAGCGACGCGTCGTCGAGCCCGGTGGCCTTGTACTTGCGCAGCGCCGCAAGCATCATGGTGTTGGCCGCTTTCGGCACGCCGAATTCCTCGGCGAGGCGGATGGCCGGCACCTTGCGGAGCGTCACGCCGGCGGGCGGCGGAACGTCCACGGGAACGGATTCGTCCACGATGATCGTGCCGCCCGGCTTCACGTCGGCGGCGAAACGCTCGTAGCTCGGCTGGTTCATGCACACCAGCACGTCCGGATGGTCCACCGCCGGCGAACCGATCGGCGTGCCGGAAACGACCACGGAGCAGTTGGCGCTGCCGCCGCGCTGTTCGGGTCCGTAGCTCGGGAACCACAGCGAGTGGCGCTTTTCGAGACGCGCCGCCTCCGCGACGCAAATGCCCAGCGAAAGGATGCCCTGGCCGCCGTAGCCGGCGAACTTGAAGCGCCGCTCGGGCACGGCGGGGTCGTTTTCGGGCGGCGGCGCGTCGATGCCGTCCGGCGCCGCGAAAAGGTCGTTGCACGCGGGGAACAGCGGCACGGGCTTCACTGCCAGCGCGTCCGATTCCGGATGCCGCGCGGCGGGCGCGGAGCCGACGCCGTTTTCGACGTCGCGGAACGTGCCCAGCGGGAACTCGCGCTCCATCTCCTCCATGCAGAACTTCGCCGCCTTCAGCGCGTCCATGCGGAAGTTGGTGGGGCACGGCGCGAGGATTTCGAGCAGCGCGTAGCCCTGGTGCTTCTTCTGGATTTCGAGCACCCTGCGGATGGCGCGCTTGCAGGCGAGGACGCGCCGGGTGTCCGCCACCGAGACGCGCGCGATGAACACCGGCGCCTGCAGCTGGTTGAACACTTCGCACACGTGCAGCGGATGCCCCGTGAGGGCCGGGTCCCGGCCGAACGGCGTGGTGGTGGTCTTCTCGCCTTCGAGCGTGGTGGGCGCCATCTGGCCGCCCGTCATGCCGTAAAGCGAATTGTTCACGAAGATGCAGCCGAAATGCTCGCCGCGGCTCGCCGCCTGGAA
>JAKSOX010000153.1 GCA_024405335.1 Kiritimatiellia bacterium | reverse complement strand
GCGGCCGGAGTCTGCGCCATGGATCCGTCGGCTGGGACGATTGGGACAGATGGGACAAGTGGGACAGCCCAGTGTGCTTTCGCGGCCCTGCTCCCCGGCCCCGCGTCGCTCCGCCCCCGCCTGGGCGCTCTGATGGCACGTGGCGATTTCCACGCTTCGCGGAGCGAAGCGGGCAGAACGCCAGCACGGTCGGGCGCGGATTCCAGCCGCGCCGCGTTTCACCACGGAAGGCACGGAAACCTGCTTCGCGGGACACGGAAGCGGTTGGGAAATGGCTTCAAGAACATTCTTCCGACGATTGAGCAAATTGAATCAGAGTTCAACGGAGCGGCGGCGACCGATTGTGCGAAGCATTCCACCTGCTCGGTTAAACAACGCAAGAGCAGGGGGGAAGAGGAAACGAAAAACCGGGATGTGGGCGGTTTGCAAATGTGCGTGGATGAATGCGACGGACTTTGGTATAATTGGCGGCATGAAAATTTTGATGTTGGGAGACGTGAACGGTTCGCCCGGGCGGCGGATCGTGAAGGAGCGGCTTGCGGCGCTGAGGGCGAAGCACGGCGTGGAGGCCGTGGTCGTGAACGGCGAAAACGCTGCCGCCGGCAACGGCATCACCGTGCCGCTCGCCAAAGAGCTGCTCGACGCCGGCGCGGACGCGATCACGCTCGGCGACCACGCATGGGGGCAGAAGGATCTCGCCGGCACGATCGGCCAGCTGCCGCAGATGGTCCGCCCCGCCAACGGCGGCCCCGGACAGCCGGGCAGGGGCTGGTGCCTCGTCACCACGCCCTTGTGCCGTTTCGCGGTGGTGAACCTGCTCGGGCGCGTGTTCATGCCGTCCTGCGACTGTCCGTTCCGGACGGCGGACGCGCTGCTCGCCGAAATCCCCAAGGACGTGCCCGTGTTCGTCGATTTCCACGCGGAGGCGACGTCCGAAAAGGTCGCGCTCGCGCATTACCTCGACGGTCGCGTCACGGCGGTGGTGGGCACGCACACGCACGTGCAGACGTCCGACGCGCGCGTCCTCGCGAAGGGCACGGGTTTCATGACGGACCTCGGCATGTGCGGGCCGTACGTGTCGTCCATCGGCCGCGATCTGGACGCGGTGCTGAAGAAGTTCATCACCGGCATGCCCAACCGCTTCGAAATCGCGGAAGGTCCGGCGACGCTCGAAGGCGCGCTGATCGAATTCGACGCCAAAACGAAACGCTGCACGGCGATCGAAGCCGTGCGCGAACGGGAGCCGCTGCCATGATCGCGTATCTGAAGGGGATTCTCGCGGAGAAGGAACCGTCCCGCGTGGTGGTGGAATGCGGCGGGGTCGGCTACGAATGCGCGATTTCGCTCACGACCTACGAGCGGTTGCCGGCGACGGACGGCGCGGTGAAGCTCTTCACGCACCACGAAGTGCGCGAGGACGCGCAGCTCCTTTTCGGCTTCGCCACGGAGCCCGAGCGGGACATGTTCCGCACGATGATCGGCGTCTCGGGCGTGGGTCCGAAGCTCGCGCTTTCCGTTCTTTCCGGTTTGTCGCTCGGCGATTTGCAGCTCGCGATCGCGCAAGGCGACGCGAAGCGCCTCGCCACGGTCAAGGGCGTGGGCAAGAAGACGGCCGAGCGGCTGGTGGTGGAGCTCAAGGACAAGGTGAACCCGATCGAGGCGCTGGCGCGGAGCTCCGCGGCGGCGACGAAGGAGCAGGGCGGCGTCCTGCGCGACGCGATGCTCGCGCTGACGGCGCTCGGGTTCGCCGAGGACGCGGCGCGGCAGATGGTGGAGCGCGTGCTCGAAGCCGATCCCGGCGTGTCCAGCGTCGAGGCGGCGATCCGCCAGGCGTTGAAAGGCCGGTGACCGGAAGGATTGTCTGGAATGGCAAATCGGGGAGGGTCTGGAAAGTGAAGATTTTCGGAAGCGTTTTGGCGGCGGTTTTCGCGCTGGCGGCGTCCGGCGCGGAGGTGGTGCGCGGGGAAAAGGCGGCGGCGTGGTTTCCCGAAAAGGTGCGCACGGCGGCGATCGTGGACGCGGCGCGCTGGGATTTCGCGCCGGGCGTCGAATACGGCTACGCGTACTGCACGAACCTCTTCGGCCGCGCGGGCGACCTGCACGTGGTGCGCGTCGAACTCGCCAAGGCGGCGGTGCGCCCGTGGATCGACCAGGGGGCGTTCGCGTCGAACAAACACCACCGGCTTTCCCGCACCAGCGCCGCCGCCGCGAAGACGCGGGCGCTCTTCTCGCTGAACGGAGGGTTCTTCACCTGGAAGAAGCTCGTTCCCTACTACCGCATGAAAGTGCGCGGCGAGGTGCTGGCGAGCGAGGCGGGCGGCACCATGGGTCTCGCGTTCTCCGGGGACGGCAAACGGACGCTCGTGGGCACCGTGCCGGAAAAGGAACTGCCGGACTGGGAAAACTTCATGGCCGGCGAAGGGCTGCTTTCCAACGGCCGGTGCGCTTTGGACGTGAAACGGCCGCCGATTCCGGCGAAGAACCCCGAGGCGCCGCGCACCTTCCTGGGCATGGACGCCGAGCGGAAGTACCTGTGGGCGTTCGTGACGGGCGGGCGGCAGAAGGGCGTCCGCAAATCCTGGGGGCTCGGCTATTTCGACGTGAGCGAACTGATGGCGTGGTTCGGCTGCCGGGACGGCGTGAACATGGACGGCGGCGGTTCGACGACGCTCGCCGTGCGCGCGGACGCGCTGCCGGCGGATCCCGCGTCGCTCTCGCCCGAAGCGCATCCGGCCCAGGGCGCGAAGGGCTATTGGATACTGAACGCCACCAGCGACGGTTCCGAACGCGCCGTGCTGGACCACGTGCAGTTCTGGGACGCGAAGAGCGGACCGGCGGAGGCGAAGTGACCCGACGATGACCGTGCCGCAGTCCACGCTCGAGGAAATCAAGGCCCGCGTCGATCTCGCGGACCTGATCGGTTCGCGCACGCAACTGCGGCGCGCGGGGCGCGACTACAAGGCGTGCTGCCCGTTCCACCACGAGAAGACGCCGTCGTTCGTGGTCCATCCGGACAAGGGCTTCTACCACTGCTTCGGCTGCGGCGAACACGGCGACTGCTTCACCTTTTTGATGAAGCAGGACGGACTCACGTTCATGGAGGCGGTGAAGCAGCTCGCGCAGCAGACGGGCGTGCAGGTGGAGGAGAAGGAAGATCCCGAAGCCGGTTTGCGCAAGCGCCTGTACGCGCTTCACGCGGAACTGGCGGCGTTCTACCGCCGGTGTCTGCTGCAGGCGCCGGAAGCGCAGCCGGCGCGCGACTATCTGGCGTCCCGCGAGATTCCGGACGAAACGGCCGAGGCGTTTCTCGTGGGCTACGCGCCGGCGCGCGCGGAGGCGATGCTCAAGTGGGCGGAAAAGCACAAGTTCACGCCCGAAGAACTGGAGGCGGCGGGCGTGTTGCTGCCGCCGCGCCAGCCGGGCGACCGGTGGTTCCACCGTTTCGGCGGGCGGCTCGTGTTCTCGATCAAGGACCGCTCCGGGCGCGTGGTGGCTTTTTCCGCGCGCATTCTCACGAACGACAAGAAGAAGGCGAAGTACGTCAACTCCCCCGAAACGGCGGTGTTCAAGAAGTCGAACGTGCTGTACGCCTTCGACCGCGCCGCCGGCGAAATCGTGAAGGCGCCGCGCCGCGAGGCGATCGTGTGCGAAGGGCAGATCGACGTGATCCGCTGCCACGCATGCGGATTCGCCACGGCCGTCGCGTCCGAAGGCACCGCGTTCACGGAAGAACACGTGCGGTTGCTGAAGAAGTGCGCCGACTCCGTGGTGCTGGTGTTCGACGGCGACGCCGCCGGCCGCAAGGCGACGGTGAAGACGGGCGGGCTCTTTCTGGCGGCCGAAATGCCCGTGCGCGTCGCGTCGCTGCCTTCCCCGGAGGATCCCGATTCGTTTTTGCGCAAGGAGGGCGCCGAGGCGTTCCGCGCGATTCTGGACAAGGGCGAATCCATCACGTCCTTCCAGGTGCGCACGTTGCGCGAAGCCGAGGCGAACCCCGGCACGATCGACGCGGTGTCGCGCGTGAGCCGCGCGGCGCTGGAGACGATCGCGAAGTGTCCTTCCGCGGTGATGCGCGCGGCGCTGCTCCAGGAGGCGGCGTCGCTGCTGAAGCTGCCGCAAAGCGCGCTCGAAGAGGATTTGGCCAAGATCCAGGCGGCCGCGAAAAACGGCGGCTTGCGCGCGCCGCGGAGCGAACCGCCGCGGGCCGCGTCCGCCGCGGACGTCCCCGCCGCCGCGACCGTCCGCGGGGACGCGCCGGAACCGCCGCCGCCGGACGAAGACGCCGGATCGCCGGCGAACAATCCGCCGTCCGCGCGCGAGATGGCGTTCATGGAGTTCCTGTTCGAGAACGAACGCGATCCCGACTTGGCGGCGTTGGTGGCGCAATGCGCGCCGGAAGGGCTTTTCGCGCATCCGTTCACGCGCGGTTTCGTGCGCGCGTGGCTGGCGGCGGCGAAAAGCGGCGGCGACGAGATCGCCGAACTGCGCGACGCGCTGCCGCCGGCGGAGTGCGCGTGGCTGGACGCCGTGCTTTTGGGCACGCAGCGCGCGTCGATGAGCGAACTCGGCCCCGTCGAGATCCTGCAGGACTTCCTGCGGCAGCTGTGGACGGATCGCGTGCGGCGCCAGCTCGGCGCGCTCGATGCCGCGTCCACGCCAGGAAACGACCGCCGCCGGCTGGAATTGACGATGCTGTCGCGCAAGTTCCAGCGCGACCGCTGGGAAACGCTCGCGCCGCTGATGGCGGCACTGTAGGCGTCGCTGGGACCCGCGCGTCGATCGGCCGGGCGTCATTTCGCCGCCGTGATCGGCACGCTGACGCTCTGGGCGTTCGACTGGGCGACGCCGTTGCGGCGGACGGCGGGTCAAGGTTGTATTTCACGTGCGCGGCGGCGTTTTTTGCTTGTTTTGGCAGTGGGAAAGCGGTATAATTCACGGATGTAATTGGAGGCGTTTTTCCTGATTTCCAATGGGAGGTCGAAACATGTCCATTTT
>JAKSOX010000152.1 GCA_024405335.1 Kiritimatiellia bacterium | reverse complement strand
CGGGCTATCCCGGGGTGGAACTGCTGCCGGACGGCACGATCGTCTGCACGACGTACACGATCGCGGCGGATGACGGTCGGCAGAGTTCGGTCGTCTCGATGCGGTTGAACTTGAAGGAACTTTGACAGCGGCTTGCGTCGCAAGAAATTGCATTGTCGAGGGAAAGACTAAAGGAAATGGCTAAAATACCAAAGCTGTTGGTTGTCGCGGTTGTCGTCGCGTTGTCGGGTCGTGCCTGGTGCGTTCCCAACGGCGAGTCGGGTCGCGCCGAGATCGCATGGACGAAGTCCATCTGCGTGGAACCTGGCCGTTACGTCGGTTGGCCGACGGCGTGCCGGCTCAAGAACGGAGATGTTGTCGCGGTCTTCTCCGGCGACCGCGACCAGCACGTTTGTCCGTACGGCAAGGTGCAGCTCGTGCGGTCGACGGACGGCGGCGAGACCTGGTCGGCGCCGAAGACGATCGCGAACGGTCTCCTCGACGACCGCGACGCTGGCGTCGTGCAGCTGCCGAACGGCGAGATCGTCGTGACCTGGTTTACCTCGATCGCCTTCAATTCCGACGTGGTGGTGAAGCAACGTCCCGAATACCGCCGCCATTTCGAGAAACTGCCGCCGGAGCTGGTGGAAACGAATCTCGGCTACTACCTCATCCGCTCCGCCGACGGCGGCGAGACCTGGTCGAAGCCGCTCAAGCTCGCGAACTGCGACCAGACGCCGCACGGACCGATCGTGCTGAGGGACGGCTCCCTGCTGCAGATCGGACGCCGGTCGCTCGACGACAAATTCGCCGCGGGCAAGAACCTTTTCGGCAAGACGGTCATTTCGTGTTCCCGCTCGACGGACGGCGGACGCACGTGGAGCTACGTCTGCCCCGAGATCCCGGCGTCGAACGGCGAAAACGACGTGCCGCACATGTTCCACGAGCCGCACGTCGCCGAGCTCCAGGACGGGACGCTCGTCGGAATGGTCCGCTACCACGGCGACGACGGCGATCCGCTCCTCCGCGGCAACGGCCACATGCGCATCACCTTCTCGAAGGACGGCGGCAAAACCTGGACGCCGATGGCGAAGACGCCGCTCCTCGGACTGCCGCCGCATCTTCTCGCGCTGCCGGACGGCAGGATCGTCTGCGCCTACGGGCGGCGCGTCGGCGCGTACGGTTTCGGCGAATTCGCCGCGGTGTCGGACGACGGCGGCAGAACGTGGGACGCGGCGAACGAGATCGCGCTCGCGCCGTCGCACAACGGCGATCTCGGCTATCCGGCCTCGACTTTGCTCGCGGACGGGTGGATTCTGACCGTCTTCTACCAGCAGCTCAATCCCGGCGAGAAGACCCGCCTCATGGCCACCAAGTGGCGCCTCAAGTAAAGGAGCATGATGAAAATGATCGACAGGCGGAGTTTTGTTTTCGGGGCGGCGGGATTGGGAAGTCTGGCGGGGTTCGGCGCGGCCCGGACGGACGCGGCGGCGGGCGGCGTTCCGTCGGCGGCGGGCGGCGTTGCGGTCGCGGATCTGCCGGGCGAATTCGACGTGGTGGTGGCGGGCGGCAGCTGCACGGGCGTTTTCGCGGCGCTGACGGCGGCCGAGGCCGGCGCGAAGGTCGCGCTGGTGGAGATGTCCGGCGGTTTCGGCGGCACGGCGACGCAGGGTCTGGTGCCCGTGTGGCATTCGCTTCACTCGACCGACGGGAAGCGGCAGATCGTAGGCGGACTCACCGAGTCCGTCGAGCGGGAGCTCCTCCGCCGCGGCGAGGCGAAGCGCGAGCATCCTACCAATCCCTCGGTGGGCACGTATCTCAACGTGGCGGGGCTGCAGCTGCTGTTGGACGAGATGGTCGCGAAGCAAAAGTCGGTGGTGCCGTTCCTGCACACGCGGCTCGCGGCGGCGGAATGCGACCGCGCGGGGCACGTGACGGCGGCGGTCGTCGCCGACAAGTCGGGACTCCGGCGGCTGCGCGGCAAGTTCTTCATCGACGCGACGGGCGACGCCGACCTCTGCCGGTATGCGGGGCTTGCGACCTGGAAGCTGCCGAAGGCCGAGATGCAGGCGCATACGACGTGCGCGATCCTGTCGGGCGCGGACGGCATCCGCCGGAAGCATCCGGGTTTCGGTTTCAACGAAATCACCAAGCCGAAATACGGGGCGAAGCTCGAACACGTCTTCGGCTGGGAGGCGCCGGTCGTCGGCGCGCAGGGTCTCACGTTCCTTGCCTACACGCGCGTTTCGTCCTGCGATCCGTCGCTGCCGGACGAGCTGACGCGAGCGGAAATCGAGGGCCGCGCGCAGCTCCGGCGGATCGTGGACGCCGTCAACCGCGCGTTTCCGATGCCGGAAGGGGAGCGGCTTGCGGTGGTGGCGGTCGCGCCGCACGTCGGCTTGCGCGAATCCTGCCACGTCGAAGGGCTCTACCGCCTGACGACCGAAGACCTCCTGTACGGCCGCCGCTTCGACGACGCGATCGCCCGTGGTTCGTATCGCGTCGACATCCACGAGGGGGCCGGAATCACCTTCCGTTATCTCGACGGACGCGAAGTGCGCCAGGTCGTGAAGGCCGACGGCTCGTCCGAGTGGAAGTCCGGCCGCTGGCGCCGGGATACGGAAGACCTGCCGACGTGGTACGAGATCCCCTACCGTTCGATCGTTCCGAAGGAGGCGGAGAACGTGCTCGCGCCCGGACGGGCGCTGGACTGCGCCCGCGACGCCTATGGCGCGAGCCGCGTGATGGTGAACTGCAACCAGATGGGCGCGGCGGCGGGCCGCGCGGCGGCGAACGCGCTGAAGCACGGTCTTGTCGCGCCCAAGGCGTTCGCGCCCGGGAACGGTCCGGCATGATCGCAGGCCACGCGGCTGGACGCAATTTTCCTTTCCCTTTTCATCGCCGTTGTGGTATAATCGCCGCATGAACACGAGGGGGTCGGTTGTGGCGGTTTTGCCTGTTTGGCGAAGTGGGCCGCTTTCGCCGCCGACAATCTCACAAGAAACGCACAAGGAAGGGAAAGAAAATGGAGCTCAAGGGATCCAAAACGGAACAAAACCTGATGGCGGCGTTTGCGGGCGAATCGCAGGCGCGCAACAAATACGACTATTTCGCCTCGAAGGCGAAGAAAGAGGGCTACGAGCAGATCGCGGCCATCTTCCAGGAAACGGCGCTGAACGAGAAGGAGCACGCCAAGATGTGGTTCAAGCTCTTCGCGGGCGTCGGCTCCACGACCGAGAACCTTCTTGCTGCGGCGGCGGGCGAGCACGAGGAGTGGACCGACATGTACAAGCGCATGGCCGACGAAGCGGAAGCCGAGGGTTTCGCGGACATCGCCTTCAAATTCCGCAAGGTCGCCGAAGTCGAGGCGCATCACGAGGAGCGCTACCGCAAGCTCGCGAAGAACATCGAGACCGGCGAAATCTGGGTGCGCGTCGGCGAGAACAAGTGGCAGTGCCGCAATTGCGGCGCGATCGTGGAGAGCGCCGAGGCGCCGGAGAAGTGCCCGGTGTGCGACCACCCGAAGGCCTATTTCCAGCTGCAGGCGGACAACTTCTGACTCCGTCGCGTCCGCAGAGCGGGCAAGGCGGCGCCTTGGCGTCGCCTATTTTTTTTGTTGCCCATTCCCGCGATTAGTGGTAGTATAGAACCAATTTTCGAAACAGAACTACAGGAGACCAATACAGTGAGCGAAATAATCGAAACGATGACGCCCGAACTGAAGGCGTTCGTGGAGGAGTGGAAGCCGAAACCCGGCAACCTCATCATGGTTCTTCACCAGGTCCAGCAGACGTACGGGTACATCCCGCGCAACATCGCGATCGAGATTTCCGAAATGCTCGACGTGCCGTTGGCGAAGATCTACGGCGTCGTGACGTTCTACAACTTCTTCAAGCTGCAGAAGGCCGGCAAGTACATCATCCAGGTCTGCCTCGGCACGGCGTGCTACCTGCGCGGCGGCGACGATCTGATGAAGGAGCTCGAGCGCCAGCTGGAAATCGGCGTGAACGGCACCACCCCGGACGGGCTCTTCTCGATCGAAGCGGTGCGCTGCCTTGGCTGCTGCGGGTTGGCTCCGGTCATCGTCGTCAACGGCGAAGTCCACGGCAAGCTCGAGACGAAGAGCATCGCGGGCATCGTCGAGAAATACCGCAAGCTCGGCTGACGGCGGGACCACAATTTGCGAACTACGAATTCAGGAGAACGAATCATGGCTAAGCTTACACTTGAAGATCTCCGCAAGATGCGCGGCGAGAAGCAGAAGCAAATGGAGATGCGCGACAGCTCCAACAAAGACGTCCAGGTGATCGTGGGCATGGGCACGTGCGGCATCGCCGCGGGCGCCAAGGACACGTTCACGGCGCTCATCGACACGCTGACGGCGAAGGGGCTCACGAACGTCCTCATCCGCCAGACGGGCTGCATGGGCATGTGCCACAGCGAACCGACCGTCGAAGTCGTCGTGCCCGGCATGCCGACCGTCATCTACGGCCACGTCGACGCGGCGACGGCGAAGGAAATCGTCGAGAAGCACATCGTCGGCCACGAACTGATCGAGGGCAAGATCCTCGACAAGCCGTCGATCGACATCGTGAAGAACGCGTAAGGAGTTGAACGTCATGGCTTATGAATCCTATGTGTTGATTTGCGGCGGCACTGCGTGCTGCTCCGGCGGCGCGGACAAGCTCGTCGCCGAGTTCGAGAACTGCCTGAAGGAGGCCGGTCTCGCGGACAAGGTGCAGGTCGTGAAGACCGGCTGCCTCGGTTTCTGCGAGCAGGGGCCGATCGTGAAGATCCTTCCGCAGGGCACGTTCTACGTGCAGGTGAAGCAGGAAGACGTGAAGGAAATCGTCGCCGAGCACCTCGTGAAGGGCCGCGTCGTGCAGCGTCTCTGCTACGACCCCGCGCAGGCGAAGAAGCTCGTCGCCGAGGCGAACATCCCGTTCTACCAGAAGCAGTACCGCATCGTGCTCAGGAACTGCGGCGTGATCGACCCCGAGAAGATCGAGGACTACATCGCGCGCGACGGCT
>JAKSOX010000151.1 GCA_024405335.1 Kiritimatiellia bacterium | reverse complement strand
GGTCCACGATGCAGTCGTAGACCTGCTGGCGGAGGCGGGCGTTGTCCGCGGGCGACGTGACGGTCTTGTTCAGGAAGCCCATGTTGACGTGGTTGTTGATCTTCGTCAGCTTGCCGTTCTTGTCCAGCGCGACTTCGCCCACGTTGTACTCGCCGTTGCAGATGTCGTTCAGCTGCTTGAACGTGAACTTGTACGACTTCGGCCGCGCCTGGCCCGCGCCAGTCGTCTGGTTGGCGCCCGTCGTCTGGTTCGCGTCTGCGACCGTGCGGTTTTCGATCGGTTGCGGTTGCGCGGGGGTGTTCGGCACGCCCAGCTGCGTGGTCGCGTTCGTGGTCGCGTTCGGGTCCACCGTGTTCGGGAACGGCTGCCCGCCCTGCCCGAGGGGCTGCGGCGTCTGCGTGTCGGGAGCGACGACGTGGGAGGCATCCCCCATCTGGATTGTGGTGCTCCCGCCCGGAACGGTGGTTTCCTGTTCGTTTCCGGTGTAGACCTGCGTGTTGCCCGGAATCGGAATGTTGCCGTTGACGTTGGTTGCCATCTCAGTGTTCCTTTTGGATTGTCAGTGAATGAAAATCGGTTGCGCCCGCACGAACCCGGCGGTCGCCGTCGATTCTTCCGTCTGTTCGTTCAAGTGCATGTTTTGCGTTCCTCGCGTCCCGTATACGATCCAACTCGCCGCAGGTTACAGGAGAATTGAAAAATTCTTTCTCATCGGGGCTCAGTATATCACAAAGTGGGGAAGTGGGGAAGCCGTATCCGCCGCCCGTGGGGTGCGTTTTGCCTCTTGAAGTGCAACGGCCTTCTGTGGTACAATCACGGGCATCAATCACTCAAAAGGAACGGTGACGATGAAAATGACATTCTGCGCCGCAGCGGCGGCGATGGTTGCGATGGCGGCCGTGGCGGAAACGGATTCCGACGGGTTCACCTCGCTTTTCAACGGCAAGGACCTCACGGGCTGGACTGGCGCCACGCACATGTACGGCGTCGAGCAATACAAGGTGAAGTTGAACAACGGCACGGAGAAGACCGAGCCCGTGCTGGCGTGCTTCCCCGACCGCCGCGGCAACGGTCCCGGCAACCTGATCACCGAGAAGGAATACGAAAACTTCATTCTCCGCTTCGAGTTCATGATGCCCAAGAACGGCAACAACGGCCTGGGCATCCGCACGCCCAACGCGAACGTCGACGCGGCCTACCACGGCATGTGCGAGCTCCAGCTGCTGGACGACGGCGGCGACGCCTACTACGACGCGGCCGCGAAGAAGGACAAGCTGAAACCCTACCAGTACACCGGCTCCATCTACGGCATCGTGCCGTCGCTGCGCGACAACGCGGGCAAGCAGATCTGGGGCAAGGACGCGAACTTCGCGGGCGGCGGCAGCTACCTGCGCAAGGTCGGCATGTGGAACTTCGAGGAGGTCAAGGTGATCGGCAGCGAGATCGAGGTGTACCTCAACGGCTACCTGATCACGAAAGGCGACGTCTCCAAATGGAAAGGCGACGGCGACACGCCCGACGGGAACAAGCACCCAGGCCTCCACAACAAGAAGGGCCACATCGGCTGGCTCGGCCACGGCAGCCACGTGATGTGGAAAAACATCCGCATCCGCGAACTCCCGGCCGACGCGAAGATGGGCGACACGTGCCCGTGCGCCGTGAAGAAGTGCCCCGAGGGCTTCACCGTGCTCTTCGATGGCGACGCGCAGCAGCTCAAGACGAACTGGAAGGGCGTCACCACGGAAGACGGCTTCGACAACCCGCTCGTCCGCCAGAAGGCGACGGCGGAGAAGCGCGCCGAGATGCAGAAGAAGGCCGACGCCGGCCGCGACGCGCATTGGCACGTGCGCAACGGCGTGCTCTTCTTCGACGGCTACAAGGGCGGCTACTCGCTCGCGACCAAGAAGGACTACAAGGACTTCGAACTCTGGGCCGATTGGCGCACCATGTCGATCACGGGCGACTCCGGGCTCTACCTCCGCGGCTCGCCGCAGGTCCAGATCTGGGACGCGCACAACCAGTGGGGCATCGGTTCGGGCGGCCTCTACAACAACCAGAAGAACCCGTCCCAGCCGCTGCTGGTCGCCGACAACCAGGTGGGCACCTGGAACGTGTTCCACGTGAAGATGGTGGGCGAGAAGGTCACGGTGTGGCTCAACGGCAAACTGGTGGTGGACGACGTCACGCTCGAGAACTACTGGGACCGCAAGCAGCCGATCTTCCCGGTGGAGCAGCTCGAACTCCAGTGCCACGGCGATCCCACCGAGTGGCGCAACGTTTTCATCAGGGAGCTCTGATTCCCCCATCGTCAATCCGGGCCGGCGAACGCGGTGGCGTTTGCCGGTTCTCTTTTGCGCAAAGGCCGCACCATGAAGAACGCTTCCCCGAAGAACGCTTCTCCGTTCCTTAAGAAACCCGCGGGCGCGAAACCGCCAACGCGCAAAGAGGTCCGACGCGGTTTGGGCGGGCGGGGGCTTTCCGCCCTCACGGGCGCCGAAGTTTCCGTGGTGCCGCCGGTGGCGGCCCGCGCCGTCGCGCCGGCCGCCGCCGCGCCCGCCGCCGGCGGCGGCGTCGTGTACGTGGTGCCGATGGACGTGGAACGCAGCCCCTGGCAGGCCCGTTGCGAGTTCGACGAGGCGGCGCTCAACGAGCTCGCCGAATCGATCAAGGCCAACGGCGTGATCCAGCCGCCGGTGGTGCGCAAGCGCGCGGACGGCAAGTACGAGCTCGTCGCCGGCGAGCGCCGCATGCGCGCGTCGATCATCGCGGGGCTCAAGAAGGTGCCCGTGCTCGTGGTGGACGCCGGCGACCGCAAGGCCGCGGAGATGGGCGTGGTCGAAAACATCCAGCGGCGCGACCTGAACGTGATCGAAGAGGCGGAAGGGTACAAGCTGCTCAAGGACCAGTTCAACGTCACGCAGGAGGACATCGCCGAGCGCGTCGGCAAGAGCCGTCCCGCGGTGGCGAACGCCCTGCGGCTGCTGGAACTGCCCGACGAAGTGAAGCAGATGCTCACGCGGCGCGTGCTCACCACGGGCCACGCGAAGGTGCTGCTTTCCGTGGACGGCGACCACGACCGGACGGTGCTCGCGCGCGAATGCATCACGGAAAAGCGGAACGCCGACGGCAGCGTTTCCGTGAGCGTCATTTCCGTGCGCGACCTCGAAAAGAAGGTCGAGCGCATGAGGCGCCCGGTGGCCGAGCCGAGGCGGGGCGTGCCCGACCTGCCCGCCAGCTACGTGAAGAGCCTGGTGGACGCGCTCCACCGCCAGCTCGGGGCGGCGGTTCGGGTGACGAGCGGCGTGACCCACGCCAACGGCCGCCACACCAAGGGCGTGCTCGAAATCGACTTCTTCGACAACGACGATCTCGACCGCGTGCTCACCGCGATGGGCGTGAAGCTTGATTGAGTTCTTTTTAGCGGCGGCGATTTCCTTCACGCCGGCCGACGCGCGGCTGGCGCACGCCACGGCCGCGGGTTTGGTGGAGAACTGCACGCCGCGCGACGCGGGCACGCCGGAAGGGCTGAAGGCCGCCCGCTGGATCCGCGACCGCGCCGCCGAGGAGGGCGTCGACGCGCGTTTGGATCCGTTCCGCGCCATGACGCCCGACGGCGAAAGGGATTTCGCCAACGTGGTGGCCGAAATCCCGTCCGCGCGGACGAACGCGCCGTGGGTCGTGTTCATTTCGCATTTCGACACCGCGCCCACGGTGAAGCGTCCTTTCGAGGGCGCGAACGACGGCGCGTCCACGACGGGCCTGATGGTGGCGTTGGCGGCGGCGGTCCGCCGCGCGGGCGCGGTCGGCGTCAACGTCGCGTTCGAGTGGGCCGACGCGGAGGAATGCCGCGTGCGGTACGGTCCGGACGACGGTTTCCAGGGCGCCCGCCACGCGGCGGCGCGGTTCCGCGCGCAGGGCCGCCGCGTGAAGGCGGCGATCGGCCTGGACATGCTGGGCGACCGCGATCTGCACGTCACCGTGCCGGCGAACGGCGACGCCGCGCTCAAGGAAGCCGTGTTCCGGGCGGCGAAGGAAGCGGGCCTCGCGCCGCTGGTTTCGTCCGGAAGGTACGGCGTGCTCGACGATTTCGTCGCCTTCCACGAGGCGGGTTTCCCGGCGGTGGACCTCATCGATTTCGAATACGGTTCCGCGCCGGGCAAGAACGACTACTGGCACACGCCGGCGGACACGATGGACAAGGTGTCCGCCGAATCGCTGGAAAAGGCCGGACGCCTGGCGGCGGCGATTCTGGACGCGTTGAAGGAAAAGTAGGGGGGACGGCATGAAAGCGGTGTGGGGCGGCGAAGAATTGCCGGCGAACGTGAAACTCAATCCGGACGCCGATTTCGTGGCGAAGCTCAAGAGCGCGCTCGAAGCGCGCGACGGGCACTGTCCGTGCCGGTTGCAGCGCATTCCGGAAAACAAGTGCCCGTGCGCGGAGTTCCGGGGGCAGATGGCCGATCCCGGTTTCTCGGGCTTCTGCCATTGCCGGCTCTATTGGAAGGACAAGCCGCCGAAGACGGTCCGGTGCGACGACGCGGGGCTCGCGGAAACGGCGGCCGCGCTGAACGCGGGCGGCGTCGCCGTGATCCCCACGGACACCGTGTACGGTTTGGCGGCGCATCCGAAGTTCCCGGCGGCGGTGGAGCGCCTTTACGCGATCAAGGGGCGCGAAGCGAAAAAGCCGATCGCGCTGCTGGCGGCGGACGCGGCGGCGGCGGAGGCGTTCGTGGGCGGATTCTCGCCGGCGGCGCGCGCGTTGGCGGCGCGCTGGCCGGGCGCGCTCACGCTGGTTACGAAAGGCGAGGGACTGCGCGTGCCCGGCCACGCCTGGACGCGCCGGCTGCTGGCGGCGTGCGGCGGCGTGCTGCGCGTGACGAGCGCGAACCTTTCGGGCCGCCGCCCCGCGACGGACGCGCCGGCGGCGCTTGCCGAGGTGGGACTTTCGGCGGACGTCGTCGTGGACGACGGCACGAGTCCGGGCGGCGTTCCGTCCACGGTGGTGAAGGTGGACGAGGACGGTTCGCGCA
>JAKSOX010000150.1 GCA_024405335.1 Kiritimatiellia bacterium | reverse complement strand
TGCACCCGCTGCAAACGCTGCGAAGCGCGCTGCCCCTTCCACGTGCCGATCGCCGACAAGATGGCCAAGGCCGCCGCCCTCTTCGGCGCGTGACTCCGCTTCCGCTTTGCCCGAACGACGGGCTTCACCCGAAGAGCAGCTTCTGGAGGCCGCCGCGGTAGTAGGAATCGCGCGCGGCGGCGTCCAGGCCGAATTCGTCGAAAATCGCGTCGTCGCGCTTCATCCAGTCGTGCACGCGCTTCGGATCGTACCCTTCGGTGAAGCAGTCGGACCCGAACAGCACGTGGTCCTTCATCTCGTAGCCCATCTTGAACACGAGCTCGAACGCCGCCCGACGCCGCGCGGGCGGCGTGCCCGGCGTCGAATCGAGGAACATTTCGGAGGTCTTCCCCTTGAGCGCCTCCGTCGCGTACGCGAGCTTGCCGTAGTCCGCCATGCATTCCTCCACCCACGGCCAGGAAAGATGCCCCATCGCGAAACGGAGCTTGGGCACCGTGATGAGGCCTTCGTACGCCCCGGGCCGGAAATTGTCGCTGGACGCCTCGAAATCCCAGAGGATGCCGGTGTGGAACAGCACGGGCTTTCCCGTCGCGGCGATTTTGCGGTACGCGGGCAGCGTCTTTTCGGAGACGGGGCGGCAGTGGTTCGTCATCATCTTGAACCCGTAGATGCCCTTCTCCACCGCCATGTCGATCTCCTCCATCACTGAAGGCGACTCCAGTTCGATCCAGTAGTAGGGATACAGCGTGGGCATCGCGGAACACCAGGCGATCACGTCGTCCATGAGCTTTTCCGGTTTCGGCGCCTTGCCGCCGCACGGCAGCCACATTTCGTGCCAGTCGCCGCTGCAGCCGGAAAACAGCACGCCGCCGGCGAGGCCCGCGTCCGCGAGGTTCTTCTTGAAGCGGTCGGGCTCCGGCGGCTTCGGACCCCACACGTGCATGTGGTCGTCGTACCGGCCGGGCGGCAGCGTTCCCACGAACTTGCCCAACGCGCCTTTTTTCGGCGCGGACGCCTTCTCCGCGCCCAAGGCCGGCATGGCCGCCGCCGCGGCCATCAACTTCACGAACGTCCTGCGCTCCATGTCGTTTCCTCCGATTTTCCTTGATTCCGTCATATCCCGGCGTCAAGCTCCGCGCGGAACGGCACGGAACTCTGCGCGCCAGGCCGCGTCACGGAAATCGCCGAGGCGCGCTGCGCGAACGCGATCGCGTCCGCGCAGAGTTTGCCCTCGGCGAGCGCCACCGCGAACGCGCCGTTGAACGTGTCGCCGGCGGCGACGCAGTCCACGGCCTTCACTTTGCGCGCCGGCAGGATCTTGCCGCAGTCGCCGCAGTAGCACCCCTTCGCGCCCATCGTGATCAGCGCGTGCTTCACGCCGCGCTTGCGCAACGCGGCCACGGCCTTTCCCGCGCTCGCGGCGTCCGCCACCTTCACGCCCGTGAGCAGTTCCGCCTCCGTCTCGTTCGGCGTGATCCAGTCGAGCATTCTGAAAAGCTTCGCGGGCAGCTTCGCCGCCGGCGCGGGGTTGAGGATCACCGGCACGCCCGCCGCGTGCGCCGTTTCCGCCGCCCACAGCACGGTCGCGATCGGCGTTTCCAGCTGCAGCAGCACCACGGCGGCGTTTTCGATCGCCTTGCGGTGCGGCTCGAGATCCTTCGGCGACAGCGTGCCGTTCGCGCCCAGCGCCACGGAAATCACGTTCTGCCCCTTGCCGTCCACGAGGATGAGGGCCGTGCCGGACGCCTCCTTCGGATCCACCGCCAGCCGCGCGTCGACCGAATCCTTCTTGAGCCGCGCCGCCGTGGCGCGGCCGAAGAGGTCGTCGCCCACCTTCGCGATGAACGTGCACGCGCCCTTGCGGTCCGAGAGCCGCGCGACGGCCACGGCCTGGTTCGCGCCCTTGCCGCCCGGATTCATCAGGAACTTGCCGCCGAGGATCGTCTCGCCCGGCGCGGGGATCTTCTTGCCGGCGATCACCATGTCCGTGTTGGACGAACCGATCACCACGATTTTCTTGGCCGTTTTCTTCATTTCGCTTTCTCCTTTTCACTTCACCCAAATGGCGCGCGCCTCGGGATGCCGGGCCCGCAAAAACGCTTCGCCCTTCTCCTCGCCCAACAGGAAGAGCGTCGTCGAGAGGGCGTCCGCGAGCATCGCGCTCGATGGATGGATCACCGTCACGGACGCGACGTCCGTGCGCGCGGCGGCGCCCGTGCGCCCGTCGCGGATGTGTTCCCCGCGCGCGTAGGCGCCGCTGGTGGCGCACGCCATGCCGTTGGAAAGCGCGAACGCGGCGACCCACGCGCCCGGATTGCGCGGATCCCGCACGCCCGTTTTCCAGACGCCGCGCACGGCTTTCAGGTTGCCGCCCAAATCGATCAGCAGCGGCTTGCCGGCCGCCGGATGCCGCGCCGCCGCCGCGTCCACGGCGAAACCTTTGGCGATCGCCCCCAGATCCAAAGTGTTCGTGCCGCGCCAACGCGGATTGAAAAGCCCGTCCGTCTCGTCCCGGAAGCGGAACGCCGCCGCGTAGCACGCGCGCGTTTCGGGGGCGCAACGAGCGAGCACGGCGTCGTCGGCAAGCGGCGCGAGACGGGACAGTTCGGACCGTTTGTCGTGCGCGGAAAGGAGTTTCTCGAGGCGCGCGAACGTCTCGCGCGCCGCCGTGCAGTCGGCGACGCCGCCGTCCTTGGCGGACACGCGCGCGACCGTCCCCATGGCGATCCACTCGCGCACATCCGTCCCGGCGAACGCGCAAAGCGCCGCCGTAACGACAAACATGGCCGACCACAACCGCATACGGCCGCAGATTGCACCACGCCGCAACGTGCCGCGCGGCGGACGCGCTCACTTGTCGTTCAGCGCCGCCACGCCGGGAAGCACCTTGCCTTCGAGGAACTCGAGGGATGCGCCGCCGCCGGTGGAGATGTGCGTCATCTCCGGGGCCTTGCCGGATTTCTTCACCGCGCTCACGGAATCGCCGCCGCCGATGATCGAAACGCCGCCGTTCGCCTTCACCTCGGCCACCGCGTCGCACACGCCGAACGTGCCCTTCGCGAGCGGCGCGAACTCGAAGCAGCCCATCGGGCCGTTCCACACCACCGTCTTGGCCTGCTTGATCGCGTCGGAGAAAAGCGCCACGCTCTTCGGGCCGACGTCGAGACCCATCCAATCGTCCGGGATGTCGCCTTCGCAGACCTTCATCTGGATGTCGGAAGCGTCCTTCTCGGACGGGAACTTGTCAGCGATCACGTTGTCCACGGGCAACAGGAACTTCACGCCCTTCGCCGCCGCCGCGTCGAGCATCTCCTTCGCGTAGGCGAGCTGGTCGTCTTCGCAAAGGGACTTGCCCACCTTCACGCCCTGCGCCTTCTTGAAGGTGTAGGCCATGCCGCCTCCCACGATCAGGGTGTCCACCTTGTCGAGGAGATTCTTGATCACCTTCAGCTTGTCGGAAACCTTCGCGCCGCCGAGGATCGCCACGAACGGACGGACCGGATTCTCGACCGCGTCGCCGAGGAACTTGATTTCCTTTTCGAGCAGGAAGCCGGACACCGCGGGCTGCAGGTAGTCCGCCACCACCGCGGTGGAGGCGTGCGCGCGGTGCGCCGTGCCGAACGCGTCGTTGGCGTACACGTCGCCGTAGCCCGCAAGCTTCTTCGCCATCGCCTGGCGCTTTTCCTTGAGCTCGGCCTTCTTCGCCTGATACTCTTCCTCGGTGAGGTGGATGCCCTTCTTGTCGTCGTCCTTCTTCACCTTGCCGTCCTCGGCTTTGTAGAAGCGCGTGTTTTCGAGCAGCGCGACTTCGCCGGGCTTGAGGGACGCGACCACGTCGTCCGCCGCCATGCAGTCTTCGGCGAACTTGACCGCGATGCCGAGCTTTTCGCCCAGCGCGACCGCCACGGGCTTGAGGGAGAACTCCGCCTCGTAGCCCTTGCCTTTCGGACGGCCGAGGTGGGACATGAGCACGAGCGAACCGCCCTGCTCGAGCACGTACTTGATCGACGGCAACGCCGCGACGATGCGGGTGTCGTCGGTGATTTTGCCGGAGCCGTCCTTCGCCATGGGCACGTTGAAATCCACGCGCATCAGCACGCGCTTGCCCTTGAGGTCGACGTCACGGAGAGTTTTCTTTGCCATTTTGTGTATTCCTTTCCTGGTGAAAAAATGCGAAACGGCGGCACCCGCGGTTTCCGGACGCCGTCGATTCAGTTTCCGACGGCTTTCCGAAGCCATCGCGATGCGCCAAACACGTTACTTGGCCATCTTGTTGAGCTTGAGCTGCGCGCGGGACTTCCGGCGATTGGCGTTGTTCTTGGTGATCACGCCTTTCTTCACCGCCTTGTCGAGACCGCTCACGAACGCCTTGAACTTCTTCTCGGCCTCTTCCTTCTGGCCGGCATCCGCCGCCTTGAAGAGCTTTTTGTGGTCCTCGTGAAGATGACCCTTCACGGCCGCATTGCGCACGCGCGCCTTTTCGTTCTGACGATCGCGTTTACGAGCGGCGCGACCTCCCTTGATGTTCGCCATGTTGCTTTTTTCCTTTTGTGGTCTGAAAAACGGTGCGCATTTTATCAAAATTCCCCCTTGACTTCAAGGGGTAAATATCGTATACTTCGCGGCGTTTTCAACCAAGCCAGGTTAGCACAGCTGGTAGTGCGGCTCATTCGTAATGAGCAGGTCGGCGGTTCGAATCCGTTACCTGGCTCCAGATGCAAAAGACGACGCTTCAACGCGCCGTCTTTCTTTTTTCTTCCGCCGATGAAAAAATCCGCGCTCCGCCGATTCAAAGGCCGTGGCTGCGCTGGACGTCCGCGTCCCGTGCTGCCGCCTTCGCCAACGCCTTGCCGACCGCGTCCGCGATCGCCTCGCCGAGAATCGGCGGCACCGCGTTTCCGATTTGGAGGTTCTTGGACTGTTTGCCGCCGACGAACCTGTAGCCGTCGGGGAATCCCTGGAGCCGCGCGCCTTCGCGCGTGGAAAGCGCGCGCGGCTGGAACGGATGCACGCAGCGGCTGGAGGAAGGCGTTCCGAAATTGCGCGTGATCGTGGGGCTGGGCACGTCGGGCAGCAGCCGCGCATAGGTGTTGGCGTATCCGCTCTTCGGACGCAGCCGCGCCGGCA
>JAKSOX010000015.1 GCA_024405335.1 Kiritimatiellia bacterium | reverse complement strand
TTCGCGTGCGCCTGCGCGTGCGCGTTGTCCGGCGCGGAAGCGCAGTTGGCGTATTCGACGCCCGAAGCGGAGGGCATTTCCTCCCGGGCGATACTCGATTGGGTGGACGCCGCCGAAAAGGAAATCGCGTGGATGCACAGCTTCGTGCTCGTGCGACACGGGAAAATCGTCGCGAGCGGCTGGTGGAATCCCTACAAGCGCGAATATCCGCACCGGCTTTTCTCGCACTCCAAGAGTTTCACCTCCACGGCCGTCGGTTTCGCGGCGGACGAGAAGAAGCTCGACCTCGACGAGCGCGTGGCGGCGATTTTCCCGGACAAGCTGCCGGCGAATCCGTCCGAAAACGCCCTGCGCCTGCGCGTGCGCGACCTGCTCACGATGAACGTGGGCAGCGAGGGCACGGACAACTTCCGGCGCGATCCTTCTGGCGACTGGGAAAAGGCGTTTTTCGCCGGCGATTTCAAGCACGAGCCCGGCACGCGGTTCAAATACGATTCGTCCGCGACCTACATGCTCGCGTCGATCGTCGAGCGCAAAACGGGCCGCAAGATGATGGAGTACCTGCACGAGAAGTTCTTCGATCCGGTGGGCATCACGAGCGTCTACACCACGTATTCGCCTTCGGGCGTGCCGTGCGGCGGCTGGGGCATGGCGATGACCACCGAGGAGCTTGCGCGCTTCGGTCAGTTCTACCTGCAGCGCGGCGCGTGGGAGGGCAAACAGCTCCTGTCGCGCGACTGGGCGACGCTGGCCACCACGAAGCAGACGGCCAGCGGGTGGGGCGGGCCGGATCAGCCGGACAGCGACTGGTACCAGGGCTACTGCTTCCAGTTCTGGCGGTGCCGCCACAACGCGTTCCGCGCGGACGGCGCGGGCGGCCAGTTCACCATCGTGATGCCCGACCAGGACGCCGTCTTCTGCGGCACGGCGCTGTTCGGCGATTTCCAGGGCGCGTTCAACACCATCTGGAAACACGTGCTGCCGGCGTTCAAGGACGCGCCGCTCGCCGAGGACCCCGAGGCGCTCAAGCGGCTGCGCGACAAGTGCGCGTCGCTCGAACTGCCGCTCGTGAAGGGCTCCAAAACGGGTGTCGTGGCGGACGCGAAGACGTGGAAGCTCAAGCCGAACGCGCGCGGCATCACGGCGCTTTCGTTCGCGCCGGACGCCGAAGGGTGGACGCTGGCGTTCGCGTGCGCGGACGGCGAGCGCCAGCTCGCCGTGGGCGCGGGCAAGTGGCGCGCGGGCGAGCTGCAGATGTCGCGCCAGACGTGCGATCCGCTCGGCGCGTACGGTCTGCTCGGCCGCGTCGCCACGGCGGCAAACGGCGCTTGGACCGCGCCCGGCGTTTTCGAAGCCGAGCTCTACTTCACGCGCGAAGCCGCGCGCGGCTCGGTGAAGATCGACGTCGCCGGCGGCAAAATGAAGGCGAAGCTGTTCTGCGGCGGGGCGTGCCTCAAGGACGAGACGTGCGTTCTCGAGGAGGCCGACTGATGTCGCAGGAGTGGAACATCCGCAGCCGCGGCCACGCCTGTTCGCTGTGCGGCAAGCCGCTGACCGACCGTTCGCCGGTGGTGTCGGCGCTCAAGGAAGTCGCCGGCGGCTACGAACGGCTCGACTGCCACCCCGAATGCTGGAAGGCGACGCCGCGCGACTACGAACCATTCAGCCAGTGGGAAGGCGTCTACACGGCGCCGCCGGCGGCGGACAAGAAGGAGGCGCTCAAGAAGGAAACGGCCGACGAACTGCTGCGCCATCTGATTTCGCTGGACGATCCGGCGATGAAGAACGTGGTGTACGTCCTGGCCGTGATGCTCGAACGCGGCAAGATTCTCGTCGAGCGCGACGCCAAGGAACAGCCCGACCACACGATCATCCGCATCTACGAACACCGCAAGACGGGCGAAAGTTTCATCGTGCTCGATCCGCGCATCCGGCTGGAAAACCTCGCGGACGTGCAGGGCGAGGTGGTGGCGCTGCTTTCCGGCACGAAGACGCTGGGCGACGTGGCCGCCTCCGAAGAGTCCGCGCCGTCGGCGGAACTTCCGGTTGGCGCGTAATTCGCCGTTTGTTGCTTTTCGTCGGGCAAAACCATACAAGGTTGTGGTATAATTCGAGGCGATTGGAGGAATAGCGTCATGGCTTGGTTGGAGGAAATGACGGCGGCGGCGAACGTGCCGCCGGCGAAGGATTTGTGGCAGGTCTGCCCGCGGTGCGGAGCGTACGTGCCGAAAGCGGAATGGAACGCGGCGAATCCCGTGTGCCCGCGGTGCAACTACCACGGGCGCATGAAAGCGCGCGCGCGCATCGCGCTTTTGGCGGACGAAGGGACGTTCGCCGAATGCCATGCCGACGTGTCGTATTCCGACCATCTCGCGTTCCACGACGCCACCGGCGCGTACAAGGACAAAGTCGAGGCGACCGTGAAGAAGACGGGCGAAGGCGAGTCCGTGACGATCGGCACGGCCTTGATGGGCGGCATTCCCGTGATGCTCGGCGCGATGAATTTCTTCTTCATGGGCGGCAGTCTCGGCACCGGCACGGGCGAGCGCATCTGCCGCGCCTGCGAACAGGCGATCGCCGAGCGCCGTCCGCTTGTGCTGTGTTCCGCTTCTGGCGGCGCGCGCATGCACGAAGGCATCCTTTCGCTGATGCAGATGGCGCGCACGTCCGCCGCCATCGGCAAGCTCAAAGCCGCCGGCCTGCCGTTCATTTCGATTCTCACCGACCCCACCACGGGCGGCGTTTCGGCGTCCTACGCGATGCTCGGCGACGTGAACGTCGCCGAGCCCGGCGTGCTGATCGGCTTCGCCGGACGGCGCGTGATCGAGAACACGATCCACCAGAAGCTGCCGCCAGATTTCCAGACAGCGGAATACTTGGAGCAGCACGGGTTCGTCGACAAGATCGTCGAGCGCAAAGACCTCAAGGCGTTCGTGGTGAAGACGCTCCATTACATGGGCTTTTGAGAGGAACCGAGATGAAGGCGATTGAAATCGTGAAGATGGCGCGCGACCCGAAGCGTCCGCATTTCTTCGACTACGTGAAGGGCATGTGCTCCGACTTCGAGGAGCTGCACGGCGACCGGCTGGCGAAGGACGACCGCGGCCTCGTGGGCGGGTTCGCCACGATCGGCGGGGAGAAGTGCGTGCTCCTCGGCCACAACAAGGGCGCGACGGTGGAGGAGAACGTGGCCGCCAACTTCGGCATGGCGAATCCGGACGGCTATCGCAAGGCGATGCGCCTGATGACGCTGGCGGAAAAGTTCGGTCTGCCCGTGGTGACGCTCGTGGACACCCCCGGCGCCTACCCCGGGCGCGAAGCGGAAGAGCGCGGCCAGGCCGAGGCGATCGCGAAGTCCCTGGAGTTCTGCGCGGCGCTCAAGACGCCGATCGTGGTGGTGATCGTCGGCGAAGGCGGTTCGGGCGGCGCGCTCGCGATCGCCGTGGGCGACCGCGTCCTGATGCTCGAAAACGCAGTGTATTCCGTGATTTCCCCCGAGGGCTGCGCGGGCATTCTGTGGCGCGACGGCTCCAAGGCCGCGGACGCCGCAGAGGCGCTCAAGATCACGGCGGCGGATTTGAAGCGGCTCGGCGTGGTGGACGAAATCGTTCCCGAAGGCGCGAATGGCGCCGCGAAGTCGCCGAAGACGGCGATCGCGAACGTGAAGAAGCGCGTGCTCGCCGCGCTCAAGGAACTGAAGAAGCTGGACAAGGAAGAACTCGTGGCGCGGCGCTACGGGAAGTTCCGCGCAATGGGGCGGTTCAACTGATGCAGGCGCCGCGCGCCAGCCGCGGGAACGTCGAAGCGTTCGCCGTCGCGAAATCCGAAGCCGGCAAGTCGCTTCAGGATCTGCTCGCCGCCCGTTGCGGGCTTTCCCGCCGCGCGGCCAAGGCGATCATCGACGGCCGCAGCGCCTGGGTGAACCGCAAGTGCGTTTGGATCGCCCACCACGCGCTCCGCACGGGCGACGTGGTGGAAGTGCCGCGCGCCGTGGTGAGCGCCGCGAAGCGCCAGCCCGGCAGCGCCAAGCCCGCCGCCGCTGCGCAGGACGCCGCCGCGCCGTCGCTGGAGCTCCGGCACGTGCGCGTGCTGGCGGAAACGCCAGATTTCGTCATCGTCGACAAGCCCGCCGGCGCGGTGAGCTGCGCGGATCCGAAAAGCGTCGAAATGGCGCTGCGCCTGCAGCTCAAGATACCCACGCTCGAGGCGGTGCACCGTCTCGACCGCGACACCACGGGATGCCTGCTGTTCGCGAAGACGCACACGGCGTTCCTTGCGGCGGTGGAGACGTTCAAGACGCGCCGCGTGCTCAAGACGTACGCGGCCATTTGCGCGGGCAAGTTCCCGTTTCCGCACCAGACGATCAACCAGGAACTGGACGGCAAGCCCGCCGTGTCGCACGTGTCGCGCGAGGCGGCATCGCCGGATGCGTCGTTTCTGCGGGTGCGCATCGAAACGGGCCGCACGAACCAGATCCGCCGTCATTTGGCGTCCGTGCGCTTTCCGGTGCTGGGCGACCGCACGTTCGGCCTGAAGTCAGCGCGCGATCCGCGTTTGCTGCAGGTGCCGCGCCAGATGCTGCACGCGGCGACGCTGGAACTGCCAGATCCGATGGTGAAGGGCGCCACGTTGAAGGGGCACAGTCCGCTGCCGGCGGACTTCCGGGCCTGTCTAAAACTTTTCGGCATGGGGAAATGAGGCGCGTCGGAACCTGGTGCGCATTCTGAGCGGGGTGGATTTCGCATGGCGGCGTTTCTTGAATTTGCGATGCTCTTCGCGTTCGGCTTTTCCTGGCCGTTCGCAATCGCCCGGACGTATCGCGCCAAGCGCGTGGACGGCAAAAGCCCCGCGTTCATGATCATCGTGATCGCCGGCTATTTCTGCGGCATTTCCGCCCACCTCGTGGAGGGGACGAAGCTGTGGCTTTGCTGGGTGTATTTGGCGGACGTGGCGCTCGTTTCCACGGATCTCGCGCTGTATTTCCATTATGCGCGGCGGCAAAGGCGCGCCGCCGGGGAGCTGAAGCAATGAAAGTGGACATCAAAACCAAGGCGGAAATCGACCGCATGCGCGTCGCCTGCCGCATGAGCGCGGAAGTGCGCGATCTCGCGGCCGCGGCGTGCCGGCCGGGCGTCACCACGCTCGAAATCGACCGCGTCGTGCGCGACTACTGCCAGAAGAACAAGGTCAAGCCGAGTTTTCTGGGCTACGGCGGATTTCCGGGCGCGCTGTGCGTGAGCGTCAACGACGAAGTCATCCACGGCATCCCCTCCAACCGCATGATCATGCCCGGCGACATCGTGAAGACGGACGTGGGCGTGAACACGCTCGGCTTCAACGGCGACACCAGCCGCACCGTGATGGTGGGCGTGTCCGACCCCGAAGTGATCCGCTTGGTGGAAACCACCAAGAAGTGCCTTGCCGCCGGCATCGCCGCGTGCGGTCCGGGCGTCCACCTCGGCGACGTGGGATACGCCATCCAGAAAGTGGCGGAAGACGCCGGCTTCGGCGTGGTGCGCGACTGGATCGGACACGGCGTCGGCCGCGACGTGCACGAGGATCCAGAAGTTCCGAACTACGGCAAGCCCGGCACGAAGCTCGTGCTCCGTCCCGGCATGACGATCGCCATCGAGCCGATGATCACGCTGGGCGACCAGAAGACGTACGTCGACAGTTCCAACAAATGGACGGTCGTCACGTGCGACCACGGCATGGCGGCGCATTTCGAACACACCGTGGCCATCACTGACGACGGCTGCGAAGTGCTCACCGTGCCGGCCGACTACCCCTGATGAGCCGCGACTTCCCAGAGCACGCCTGCCCCTACGCCAGGAATCTCGCCGCCCGCAGCGAGGCGTTCCGGCGGCAGGTCGTTTTCGACCCCCGCGAACTCGAGGACGACGAATTCGGTCCGGATCCTTTCGGCGAGGACGAATCCGCAGCCGGGTGCTGGGGGTTGAAGCAGCGCTTCCCGGACCGCGTGCTGGTGATGACCAGCGACAGTTGCTTCATGAATTGCCGCCATTGCACGCGCAAGGGGCTGCTTGGCGCGGCCCAGGTGGTCCGCACCGACGAGCAGTTGCGCGACTGCGTGGACTGGGTGAAGGGGCGCCCGCAGGTGCGGGACGTGCTGCTTTCCGGCGGCGATCCGCTGGTGCTTCCGGACGACGAAGTGCTGCGGTTCGTGCGGGCGTTCGCGGATCTCGCGCAGGTGGACGTGGTGCGGTTGTGCACGCGAGCGCCATGCACGAACCCCGGGCGCGTCACGCGCGAGCTGGCGCAACTGCTGGGGCGTTCGGGCAAGGTGTGGGTGAACACGCAGTTCAACCACGCGGACGAACTGACGCCCGAGGCGGTGGAGGCGTGCGGGAATCTCGTGCGCTGCGGCATTCCGGTTTCCTGCCAGACCGTGCTGCTGGCGGGCGTGAACGACACGGAGGAGGCGTTGCTGGACCTTTTCCGCGCGCTTCAGCGCGCGCGCGTGCGGCCGTATTACGCATTCCTGTGCGACCCCGTGGCGGGAATTTCCCATTTCCGCGTGCCGATCGAGCGCGCGCGGGAACTGGCGGCGGCGTGCGCCGAAAAGATCGGCGGGCTGGGTTTGCCGCGTTTCGTCGCCGACGTTCCGGGCGGAAAACGCAAAACGCCGATCGAGCTGTTGTGATATACTACATGGCCATGAAGAATAAATCCACGTTTGTTTTGGCGGCGGCGGTTGCGTTCGCCGGGGGCGCGTTCGCGGCGGAACCGCACGACTATCCGATTCGCGCGGCGGCGCTGACGCAGGTGAAGGTGACTGGCGGATTTTGGTTCGACCGCATCGAGACGAACCGCACGGCGACGTTGAAGTCCAGCATCGCGAAGTGCAACGAAACTCCGCGCATCGCGAACTTCACCAACGCCGCGAACCGCGCATGGGGCACGTTCGGCGGCATTTACTTCGACGATTCCGACGTGTTCAAGGTGATGGAAGGCGCGGCGTATCTCGTGGCCCAGCGCCCCGATCCCGAACTCGAGAAGTACGTGGACTGGTTCGTCGGGCAGGCGGCGCGTGCGCAGCAGCCGGACGGCTATCTCTACAACGCCCGCACGCTGGGAGCCGAGAGCGTCCGCAAAACGGCGCGCTGGGAAGGGCTTTCCTGGACGCACGAACTCTACAACCAGGGCCACATGATCGAAGCGGCCGTGGCGTGGTACGAGGCGACCGGCAAAACGAATTTCCTCGACGTGGCGGTGAAATCCGCGGATCTCATGTGCCGCACGTTCGGCTGGGATCCCACGCAGTTGAAGCTCACGTCCGGCCATCAGGAAATCGAACTCGCGTTGTGCAAACTCTACCGCGCCACCGGGAGGCGAAAATACCTCGATCTCGCCAAGTTCTTCCTCGACGTTCGCGGCCGCGGCGACTTGCGCGCCACGTGGGGCGCGGGGGTGCAGGACCATCTGCCCGTTTTGGAGCAGGACGAGGCGATCGGGCACGCCGTGCGCGCGGGGTATCTTTACACGGGCATGGCGGACGTTTCGGCGCTCACGGGCGACAAGGCCTACGAAAATGCCGTGCTTCGCCTGTGGGGCGACGTGACCGGCAAGAAGCTGTACCTGACGGGCGGCATTGGCGCGCGTCACCGGTTCAAGCATCCGAAGTGGGGCGAAATGTGGGAGGCGTTCAACGGCCCGTACGATCTGCCGAACGACTGGGGCGAAGCGTATCTCGAGACGTGCGCGGCGATCGCGAACATCCTCTGGAACCAGCGCATGTTCCTCGCTTACGGCGAAACGAAGTACGTTGACGTGATGGAACTTGGTCTCCACAACGGGTTCGTTTCCGGCATCTCCCTTTCGGGCGACGAGTTCTTCTACCCGAATCCGCTGGCGTCCAAGGGCGGATACAAGCGCAGCAAGTGGTTTGGCACGAGCTGCTGCCCCGTGAACGACGTGCGCATGATTCCGCAGGTGCCCTCGATGGCGTGGGCGGCGGACGGGAAGAAGAACGTCTACTGGAATCTATTCATGGCCGGCACGGCTTCCGTGGGCGGCTTCTCATTCGCGGTGGACACCGACTATCCGTGGTCCGGAAAAATCGCGCTCAAGGTCGTTTCCGCGCCTGCCGGGCCGCGCACGCTCAAGGTGCGCATTCCGGGTTGGGCGACTGGCAGCCCCGTGCCGAGCGACTTGTACGCGCAGACGGATCCGGCGAGTTTCATGGAGGTGGCCGTCGCGGTGAACGGCGCGGCGCTCAACGGGTGTCCGGGCAAGGACGGCTACGTGTCGATTGGCCGCGAATGGAAGGCTGGCGACGCGGTGACGGTGGATTTGCCGACGTCCGTGAAGCGCGTGAAGGCGCATTCGGCGGTGAAGCAGGACGTCGGCCGGCTCGCGGTGATGCGCGGTCCGATCGTCTACTGCGCCGAGGGCTGCGACAACGGCGGCAAGGCGTATGACGCGACGCTCCCCGCGGACGCGACCTTCACGGACGACGCGATCACGATCGGCGGCAAAACCTATCCCGCGCTCAAGGCGTCCAACGGACTCAAGCTCGTTCCGTATTGCCTTTGGGACAACCGCGAGCCCGGCAACGAAATGCAGGTTTGGTTCAAGGAGTGATGCGATGGCGGCGCGGTGCGTTTGGCGTTTGGCGTTTGGCGTTTGCGGCCTGCTGCTGGCGGGCGGGTGCGCGACATGGCGTTTCGACGCCAAGCGCAGCGCGGAATTCGTGAACGAAGAAGGCGTCAAAATCGTCGTCGACTACGGCTCCGAGCGCCGGGAGTCGGAGTGCGTGGCGCCGAACGGTATCCACCTCAAATTCGTCGGCAACCTGAAGGTGCGGGTGTCGATTCCGGACGGACCCCGGTTCGTCGCCTACCAGACGATGAGCGAAGCCGGCGTGTTGTACGAATCGGACGACGGCCGTTGGCGGTATTTCGAACAGGGCACCTCCTGCGCGCTCGCCGAGAGGATTTCCGACGAACGCGGGTTCGCGCTTCGTTTCGAAGGCGTGTTGTGCGCACGGCGGCGCGCGGCGGACAAGGACGGCGAGAAGGGCGCTTGGCGCAAGGTGAGGAAATGACGGACAATCCACTGGAAAATCTTCGGGTCGTGCTCGTGGGCACGCTGTATTCCGGCAACGTCGGCAGCGCGTGCCGCGCGATGGCCAACATGGGCGTCCGGCATCTGCGGCTGGCGGCGCCGAACATCCAGGACAAGAACTGGATCGAAGGGCAGAAGATGGCCGTCCACGCGGACGACGTGCTGAACGGGCGCGAAGAATTCGCGACGTTCGAAGAGGCGGTGGCCGATTGCGTGGCCGTGGTGGGAACCACCGCGCGCGGCGGACTCTACCGCCAGCACGTGCGCGCGCCGCGCGACTGCGCCGCCGAAATCCTCGCGCGCGCCGCGACGGGTCCCGTGGCGATCGTGTTCGGCCGCGAGGACAAGGGCCTGCTCAACGAAGAAATCGCCCAATGCACCCATTTGATCCGCATCCCCGTGGACGAAGGGTACACCTCGATCAATCTCGCGCAGGCCGTGCTCGTCACGTGCTACGAGCTTTTCACGGCGTCCGGACGCTACCAGCCGCCGCGCGAAAAGGCGCCGCCCGCGCCGCAGGCGCAGAAGGAGCAGCTCATGAAGATGTGGCGCGAGATGCTCGAGGACATCGGCTACATGGACGAAACCAAGGCCGACCACATGATGCAGGGCATCCACCGCGTGTTTTCGCGCGGCGTGGTCACCAAGGACGACGCCGCGCTGCTTCTGGGCGTGGCCCGCCAGACGATGTGGGCGCACCGGAATCCCGGCGTGCCGCCGATTGGCCCCCGTTTCCGTTCGGAGCCGTGACGTGGACTGGAATGCCTACAGATACGTGCCGGTCGTCGCGCTGATTCTGGCGGCGATTTGGCTGTCGCACCGTCCCGGCGACGTGCCGTTGGCGCTCAAGGGCATCTGCAAAATGCTCGGCAAGGCGCCGCCCGCGTCCGCGGTGAAGCGCAATCCCGTATGGAAGCGGCTGCTCGCGTTTTTGTGCGTTCTTCTGGCGTTCGCGCTTTGCGTCGCCAGGTTTGCTTGACATGGGGAAAGCACTCGCTTGGTTACCAGAAGCGCCAGGCGCCTTGCGAAACGACCCACGCGCCCAGCGCGAGGTTCGTGAGCGCATGCGCGCCGACGGCGCACCAAATGCCGCCGCGCAAATAGGCGAAGCCGTAGGCGGCGCCGGCCAGGGCCGCCACGAGAGGGCGGTCGTGTTCCAAGGCGAAAAGCGCCACCGTCCACGCAAAGGCGGACGGATCGAAGCGGCGGTGCGGCACGGCGAGCCAATGCGGCGACTGAAGCCGCCGGTAGAGGAAGCTGCGGAAAAACAGTTCTTCCGCGGGCGCGATCACGAAGGCGGAGCCGACGAGCCGCACGGCCACGAGCCACGCCGGAGCGGTCGCGTAGGGGCTTGGCGCCGGGTCGGCGGCGTTTTGCAGCGTCAGCCACCGCAAGTAGAAATCGAACCGCTCCGGCCAGATCCACAGGAAGGCGACGGCGAGGCCTATGAACGCGGCGGCGGCGGGGCCGAGACGGCGATCCGCATCCGCGGAAAGGGCGCGTTCCGGTTTGGACAGCGCGAAGCAGACGGCTCCGACGAGCGCGACGGCGGCCGTGCGCGCGGCATAGCACGCGGGCGTCGACGGGAGCGCCATCAGCATGCCCAGCCAAAGCGCGAAGGGCGCGGACCACAGAATGGCGCATTTCCGTTCGCGCGTCATGGCGGCACCGGAATCAGAATTCCGCGAGGCGGTTGAACGCTTCGCGCAAACGGGGAACGTCCGTGGCGTAGGAAAGCCGGATGAATCCCTGGCCGCGCGAGCCGAAATCGGTGCCCGGGGTGATGCCCACGTGCGCGCGGTTCAGCACGTCGAACGCGAATTTTAGCGAATCCTTCGTGTAGCGCCGCGCGTCCGCGAACACGTAGAACGCGCCTTCGGGTTCCACTTTCACCTCGAAACCGAGGTCTTTGAGCCGGTCGAGCATGAAGCGGCGGCGAGTGTCGTATTCTGCGCATTTCGCCGCCTGAAACCGCTGGAATTCGCGCGCTTTCGCGGTGGAACCCAACTGGAGGTTTATGGCTTCGAGGCCGGCGCGCTGGGCGATCGAGCCGGCGCAGATGAACAGGTTCTGCTGGAGGATGCGCAGCACTCGCAGGTGCTTCTTGGGCGCGATCAGGTATCCCAGCCGAAGTCCCGTCATGTCGAAGCGCTTGGAAAAGCCGTTGAACACGTAGGCGTCGTCGGTGAATTCCAGGATCGAATGGGGCTTCTTGCCGTTGTAGACGAGACCGTGGTAGATTTCGTCCGAAAGGACCGTGGTGCCGTTGGCGGCGCACAAATCCACGATCCGCTTGAGCGATTCGGGTTCGGCGAGCGTGCCGGCGGGATTCATCGGCGAGTTCACGAATACGGCTTTCGCCTTGGGCGTGAGGGCGGCGGCGACGTCCTGGGCGTCGAACTGGAAACCGTTCTCCGCCGAGACTGGAACTTCCCTGGGCGTGGCGTGGCAGGCCAGCGCGAAATCTCGGTAGCAGGGATATCCGGGATTCGACACGAGCACTTCGTCGCCCACGTCGCACAACACCTGGAGCGCGAGCAGCAAGGCGGGCGACGAGCCGGAGGTTACGAGCACGCGGTCGGGCGTGACGTCGACGCCGTATTCCGCCTTGTACAATCGGCACACCGCCTCGCGCAATTCCACGTCTCCGAAGGAATCCGTGTAGTGCGTGCGATGTTCGTCGTAGGCGCGTTTGATTGCGTCCACGACGAACGGATGCACGTCGGAATCGGGTTCGCCGATTTCGAGATGGACGACGTCGACGCCTTTCGCCTCCAGCGTTTTCGCCTTTTCGAGGACGTCCATCACGAGGAAGGGCGTCATTTCGCGGACGGCTTTGTTCATGGTCAGAACTTCATGAGGTCCAGCATCGAGCCGGGGCCGAGCGCGCGGAGGTAGACGTAGAAGGTCACGCGGTTGTCCTCTTCGTACTTGGATCCGTCGATGCGGCGGTAGGAATCTTCGTGCGAAACTTCGACGCGGTAGCCGAGGCAGTCGGTGAGGAAATCGATCCACACGCCGACCTCTTCCGCTTCCGAGCGGCGGCAATCGAAGCGAACGAAAGGCGACCAGTGCAACCAGTCGCACGCGGCGTGCTCGAAACCGACGGAAAGCAGATTGTCGAGTTCGTAGTTGAAACGGTCCGAAGAACCGTTTTCGAGCTGGACGTCGGGCCGGACGGCGACGTAGTCCCAGATGCGGTAGTCGCGGCCGGTGTAGCCGACGTACCAGGCGAAGGAGTCGGTGGCCTGATGCCGGAGGAACACGTCGGCGTAGGCGAATTTTTCGTTGTCGCAATCGTATTCCACGCGCGCCGTGACGGTCGTTTTCTTGTCGGGCATGTAACGGACGCGGAATCCGGGCACGACGCAGTCGGTGCGGGAGTAGTTGCCGTTTTCGGGGTCCTTGGCGTAGCCGCGAAGCGCGCCGTGGCGGGCGTAGTCGTCGCCGTTGTAACTTTCGTCGAGGAAGGGAATCGCGGCGTACAGGTCGGTGTCGAGCACGGTGCGCAAACCGGTTTCTTCCTTGTAGTGCTGGAAGAAGTTGCGGATGCCGGGGCGGATGCCGTGCCAGTTGAAGGGCAGACCGCGGCCTTCGAAACCGAACTGGTCGAGCCATTCCGTGGAGCGGTCGTAGGCGTCGAACACGTAGTAGCGCGCCTTTTTGCCGCCGGAAAGGGAAACGTCCTGGAACGAATAGTCCAAGTACGGTTCGAAGACGTGCCGCCATTCGTCGGTAAGCCAACCTTTTGCGCGCGCCGAAACCTGGAAGCCGAACTCGGCTATGTGGCGGGTGATGGCGTCGTCCGCCGCGGTGACGTAACCGGTGTCGCGGGCGCCGCCGTCCGTCCAGTGCGTGGCGCGGTAGCTGGCGCGCGGCACGAAGGAAAGCACGTCGGCGAATTTCATCGGGGCGGAAATGCGGTGGTAGGTGTCCGCGCGCACGGCCTGGTAGTCGGCCGCCCTGCCGTTGTGGCCCAAACTGGGCCGGTAGCGGAACACGGGATTGTCGGAGGCCGTTTCGCCGGGCGTGCGGTTGAGGTAGCCAACGCGCGTTTCCGATTCGTAGTTGACCGGCCAGCCGAAAATCGGCTGGGGTTCGATCATGAGCCATCCCTCGGGCAGCCGGGCGACCGCGCCGTAGTATTCGTTGATGGGCCCGGAGACGGAAGCGCCGGTGGCCCAGGAGTTTTCGCGGTGCTCGTACCAGATTTCGTTGATCGGGCGGGTTTCGGCGTGGTAGGGCCCCCGGTTGAAGAAGTCGCTCAGGACGTGGGCGTCGGAAAGGAAGTCCGCCTGGGCGCGGAGCGAGTCCCGTTCCGTGAAGTCGGCTTCATGCTCGAAATGGACCCGGTAACGTTCGCGGCTGACCTCGCTGCCCCAGTTCTGCCAATTGTGCTTGTGGTCCGTCCAGTGGTCGGAGTAGCGGTCGTAGTCTTCGTCCCAGCCGTACCATCCGCGCACTTTGCCCTTGCCGAAATCCTTCAGATTCCAGCGCAGCGTCTGGCCGACGGCGAGGCCGTTTTTCGTGCGCAAGTCGGCGTAGGTGGACGCACCGAGCGAATAGGCGTCGGGCACGCCTTCGTTCACGAGGTTGTAGACGTAGCCGGCCAACAGGTATCCGCCCCAGCGCGAACAGTAGCCAGGCAACAGCCGCCAGCCGTAGTCCGTGTCGAGCGGGTAAAACCAATAGGGAATCCACAGCACGGGAACGTCGCCGAGGCAGGCCCACGAGTTTTTGATCAGCAGGCCTTTTTCGTCCTGAAACGCGAGATACCAAGGCGATTCCGGATTGTCGCGTTTGTGGTCGTAGTAGCGGATCGTGCCGTTCGGAATCAGCGACGGGAATGGCGATTGCGACTGGATGCGCCAATGGAGGTGGTCGACGTCGTTCGAGCACGTCGTGGCCATCATTTCCTCGCCGAGGTCGTATACGCCATCGGCGTTGCGGGAGACGCGTTCCGACCAGAAGCGGTATGGGCGTTGCACGGCGGCGACGTGGCCAGTGGCGGAAAACACGCCGGTGCGGGCGTTGAAGGCGACCGCGTCGCCGGCGAGCGTCAACGTGGGTTCCGTGGGCGTGGGTTTGCTCAAACCCAAATCGGAAAGGAACTGGGCCTGTGCGGCGGCGGCGCAGGCGGCGGCTAAGAAGAGCGTCGTTTTTCTCATGGCATTAGGCATTCTGTCGGTTGACGGAAGAAGAGTATAGCACGTTTCCTGTTTCCGCGTCGAGAATCGAGAAAGATTCCGGATGGCGGTGGAGTTCGGCCACGAAGGTCAGTTTCGTGTTGAACCTGGCCTGGAGTTCGGCCAAAATCTTGGCGTCTTCGGTGCGGAGGCGTTGCATGACGGCCGGCGCGATGACGATTTTCGGCACGAAGGGCTTTTTGTCCGAATCGGCCTTTTTGAGGAGGGTCGTCAATTTCCGCTGGAGTTCGATGGAAATCGCGAGGGGCGACTTCACCACGCCGTGGCCGGAGCAAATCGGGCACGTGGAGGTGAGCATCGACAACAGCGATTCCTCCTGGCGCTGGCGGGACATTTCCAACAGACCGAGTTCGGAAATGTTCAGCACGTTCGTACGCGCGCGGTCGCGCTTGAGCGCGGCCTTGAGGGCTTTCACGACTTGGTTCTGGTGTTTGCGGCTCTTCATGTCGATGAGGTCGAGCACCACGAGTCCGCCGATGTTGCGCAACCGGAGCTGGCGCGCGACTTCGTCCACGGCTTCGAGGTTCACTTCGAGAATTGCGTCCTCCTGGTTGCCGGCGCCGCGGTGGTGGCCGGTGTTCACGTCCACGGCGATGAGGGCTTCCGTTTCGTCGATCACGAGGTATCCGCCGGATTTGAGCGGCACCTTGCGGCGGAACGCCTCCTCGAGCTGGCGTTCGACGCCGAAGTGTTCGAACACGTTGGCGGCGCCGTCGTAGCGTTTGAGCTTCTTGTTCGCGCGGCGGGAGATTTTCGCGGTGAGCGTTTTGAGCTCGTCGTAGGACTTTTCGTCGTCGATGATCACGGAATCGACGTCCTCCGTGAGCCAGTCGCGGACGACGCGCTCGACGAGGCCTGGTTCCTGGTACACGCAGCAGGGCGTGCGGAGGTTCTTGATGTTGCCCTTGAGTTCGTTCCAGGATTCGAGCAGGTTGCGCAGGTCGCGGGCGAACGCCTTGGGGCTGGCGCCGACGCCAACGGTGCGGGCGATGATGCCCACGTCGTCCGGCAGGAGCAGCCGGTCCAGCACCTTTTTCAAGCGCGTGCGTTCGGCCGCGTCTCCGATTTTGCGCGACACGCCGCGGACTTTTTCGCCGGGCATCATCACGATGTAGCGGCCGGCGAGCGAAAGGTTGGCCGTCACGCGAGGACCCTTGGTGGAGATGGGGCCCTTGGTGACCTGCACGACGATTTCCGATCCCGGCGGGAAGCGCTTTTCGATTTCTTCGTTGGACAGGCGGGCGTGGCGGCCCTTTTTGCCGCCCTTGCCGTTTTTGGAACCGCCTTTGGCGGCTTCCTCGTCGTCGTCCAAGTAGGCGTCGGCGTCCGGCGTCATGTCCCAGTAGTGCAGGAATGCGTTCTTCTTCAAACCGATGTCCACGAAGGCGGCCTGGAGATCGTGTTCCAGATTTTGGATGCGCCCCTTGAAGATGGAGCCCACGAGGCGTTCTTCCTCGGGATGTTCCACCATGTATTCCTCGAGTCGGCCGTTTTCGAGTACGGCCACCCGGGTTTCGAGTTTCTCGACGTTGACGAGAATGTCCCGCTTGAATTTCGGTTTGCGGAACCAGTTGAGCAGCTTTTCCAGCATTATTTTTCCTCTCCTTTGTGAATGTTGACGGATTGTACGGCGCCGAGCGCCGCCATGATTACGACAAGAAACGTTTTTCCCGCGCTTACGAAGGGAAGCGGCAGCCCCGTGATGGGCATGAGGCCGATGGACATCGCGACGTTGACGTACACGTGCGTGAACACGAGCACGGCGACGCCGAGCGCGAGCAGGCGACCGCGTTCGTCGGCGGAGCGTGCCGCCACCCACAGGCACGAGAACGCGAGCACGGCGAAGAGCGCCAGCGTTCCGCAGGTGCCGACGAACCCCGCTTCTTCGCCGAGGACGGCGAAAATGAAATCGTTCATCGACACGCTGGGCGGCAGATAGCCGAGGAATTTGACGTCGCCTTTGCCGACGCCTTTCCCGTGGAGCGACCCAGAGCCGATGGAGAGCATGGCCTGGCGGTAGTTCCAGCCGCCGGCGTACGGATCCGATTCCGGCGCCACGAACACCTTGAGCCGTTTGAGCTGATGCGGCCTGAGGGGAATGCGGCGGTAGATTTCGGCCCGGCGTTCCGGCGTGGACGCGTGTTCGGCGCACCACACGGCGCCGACGATCGCACCGGCGGCGAGAAAACCGGCCACCAGCAGCGGAACGAGCAGTTTTCGGCAGACTCGGGCGGCCAAAAGCATCGCCAATCCCGTGGGAACGACAACCAACGCGGTTCCGAGATCCGGTTCCGCGAGGATGAGCGCGGCGGGAACGCCGACAAGCGCCAAGCCGACGGCCAGATGCTTCGCGCGGCGGAAGTCGGCTCGCGGAAGAATTTGGGACAGCAGGAAAATCACGGACAGTTTCGCGACTTCCGATGGCTGGAAGAACCAAAGCCACCGTCTGCCGCCGTATATTTCCGAGCCGAAAAGCAACACGGACATGAGCAGCACCAGTGCGACGCCGAAAAACGGAACCGCCGTCCAATAGAGCATTTTCCGGTAGTCGGTGCATGCGCACGCGAAGTAGGCGCCCAGCCCGAACATGGCGGTGAACGCATGCGACCGCCAGGCGTTTTGGAGCACCAGCGAAGAGCGGGCGCTGCCCGCCGAACGGACGAACACGACGCCAACCACGCACAGGGCGAGCATCGCGAGCAGCAGGGGAATGTTGAGGCGGAGGAGCTTCTTCATTTGCGCACGTCCTCCGTTTCGCCGTAAAAGCGCTTCAGTATGTTGTAGACGCGCGGCGCCACGGTGGTGCCGCCGAATTCGCCGTGTTCGACAACCATCGCCACGGCCACTTCCGGATCGTCGAAGGGGGCGAAGGCGATGAACCAGGTGTTTTTGTAGCGCCCGGCCGCGCTCGCCTTTTCCGCGGAACCGGTTTTCCCGCCAGCGTCGACGCGCAGACGGCGGCGTTTCCCGCCCACGATGGGGTGGAATGCTTTGCGGGCGCTGCCGACGTCGACCACGGCCTTCATGGCGTGTCGGACGGCGGCCAGGTTTTCCGGTTTCGCGTTCAACGTTCGCACGGGCGAGGGGGTGGCCTTCGAGGTCGTGTGCAGGAATGGCCTGAACACTCGCCCGCCGTTTCCGAGCGCCGCCGCCACCACGGCCATTTGCAACGGCGTCACGAGCAGCGGCCCTTGGCCCATCGCGCTCTGGAAAGTCCAAGGCTCGAGATTGCCGTCCGCCTCTCCGCCGAGGTCTACGCCGGATTTTTCCCCCAGTCCGAATAGGCGCGCCATCTCCAGCACGGCTTCTCCGCCAGCGGCGATGCCAAGTTGCAGAAAGAAGGAATTGCAGCTCTCCCGGATGGCTTCGTTGAGATTGATCGGACCATGCCCCCACCGGGCTGTGCATTTCGTTTGCATGTACACGCCGTCGCAGGACAGGACGGTGTTCGTGTCCCAGCCGCGTTCAAGCGCGGCAAGCGCCACGATCGGCTTGAACGTGGAACCGGGAGCGTACGTGCCGGACAGGGCCTTGTTGAATTCGGGAACGCCGGTCTGGTAGTGGTTCGGGTCGAACGTGGGGGACGAGGCAATGGCGCGTATGGCACCGGTTCTGGCGTCCAACACCACGCCAGCGCCAGTTACGCCCGCGAGTTCGCGTTCGAGAGCGTATTGCCATTCGACGTCCAGCGTTGTCGCCAAATCGATCCCGTCCACCGGTTTGCGCGCGATTTCGTCGTCCACGGCGAAGCCGCGCGCGTTTACGCGCACTTTCGTTTCGCCGGAAACTCCAGACAGATAGCGGTTGTAATACGCCTCGAGACCGGCGCGTCCCGTGGCTTCCTTGTCGTAGTAGTGTATCTTTTGGTCGCCAGTTTCGGCGTTTGGACGTTCCTGGCCGACGTGTCCGAGCACGTGGGCGGCGAGCGAACCGTAGGGATAATCGCGCACGCCGCGGATTTCCACGTCGAACGCGGGAAAATCAGCATGCCGTTCCTGGAGGCGCGCGAAGCGCGTTTCGTCGAGTCCTTCGAAGACGGTGAGCGGCACCGCGCTTTCGCGTTTCAAGTGACGCATGACGCGCTCGGCCGTGATCCGGTTCGGTGCGTCGATCAGGTTCATCGCTCGCCCGATTTCGCGTTCGAGCGTGAGCACGGCGTTGGAGATGGTGGTGGATTTGACGGCTTCCGGGCGGCAGACGAGATCGCGGCGGACGCGCTCGCCCGCGAGCACGCGCCCTTTGCGGTCGAGAATGCGGCCGCGCAAGCCGGGTGTTTGCATGATGCGCGTCGACTGGAGGCTGAAATCCTTGCCCGCGTTGCCGGCGTCGACGATTTGGATTTGGTACAGGCGGACGGCAAGTGCCAGAAAGCCGAGCGCGAAGACGAAGGCGACGCCCGCGAGGAAAGCGATTGAGCATTTCATGCGCGATCCTCCTCGGTTGCGTGTCGGTGGTCGATGCCGGCAAGTCGGCGGACGAATGGAACGGCGGCGGCATACGCGAATCCCGTGGGCAGGGCCAGCAAAACGGCCGCGAACGGGGCGGCCGGAAGTTCCACCGCCGCGCCGCAGACGCTGCACCAGACCACGTGGCAGAACGCCAATGGCGGTATCGCGGCCGCGCGCGGCACGCGCCAACTGCGGAGCAGCATGCTGGCCGCGGCGAAAAAAATCGTGGAGCAGCCGAAAGGCGCGAACCCGAGCGCGTCTGCCATGAAACCCGCCGCCAACGCCGCAGAAAGGCCGGCGGTGCAGGCAAAGGCGAGCAGGAAGGGGATTTTCGCTCCCCACAGCGCGGGCGTGGCGTCCTGAAGGGCGGCCGAGATGATCAATCCGACGAAAATGGCGGCGATTTTGGCGGCTTCAGTTTTCACGGCGGATGAACACGTCTTCAAG